>JAOUFJ010000011.1 GCA_029858255.1 candidate division WOR-3 bacterium
TAATATCCGCACTCGCCGAGGGCATGAGTGAACCTGGTTACTATACGGTCCATTGGAATGGTCTTGATGACCAGGGTCGTCAGGTGCCGGCGGGTGTTTACTTTGTGCGGTTGGAGACCCCCGACTCCCGCCAGGTCAAGAAGACCGTTTTACTTAAATAGCCATGGTCTAAGGGTTTGGGTTAGGAGGCTGGATACTATACCCTATCGATGTCCAGCATCCTAGCCCCAACCTAATAACAAAGTTATAGGTTGTTTGTTGTAGCTGCCTGTATTGTTATAGGGCTTGGTCTCTGGTTACAAACCATTAACCCAAAAACCAAGTACCATACCGGTAGCTAAACCTAATAACCAAAAACCATTTTTGACGAAAGGAGTTGCGATGCTCAAATTGCTGGTTCTATTTCTAAGTATGATCGTGACGCTGAGTCCAGCGTACGAAGGTCTTTATGGAGTGGTTGCAGGTGGGACCATTCATGAGTACACACCCGCACCAAGTGGTGATGCAAATGTGCTTTATTTATCTAATGGAATCTCTTTCGATATTCATACAGGCGAGCCAGAACTGCCGGCTGATCTCACGCGTGCGCATTCAGAATACTACATCGTGCACTGCAGTGGACCGGTACATCATCTGTACCGCTCACAGATCGAGGCGACAGGTGCGCGAGTGTACTCCTATATTCCCAACTATGCTTTTCTGGTTAAGATGAACGACGCCGCGAAGAGTGAGGTTGAACGGTTAGGGTTTGTCGATTGGATAGGCATTTACCAGCCTGCATACAAGCTCTCCGGTCAGGAAGAGTTTAACGAGTTGAGGGGCAGTCACGAAGTTACCCTGCTGGTCTATCCGGACGCGGAGTTGGGTGTAGTAATGGACGAGCTGGAATCTCTCGGGGACGGATCGTGGACGTGGCATCAAGCGATTTGTTCGGGATAATAAGATTTGATATTGACCTGTCTCTCGTTCCCAGGATTGCTAACATTGAGACAGTTAACTGGATCGAACCGTGGCACAAAATGGAACCGCACAACGCAAGTGTCCAGTGGGTTGTCCAGACGGCCACTTCCCAGAACCGGCGTATCTGGGATATGGGGATTACCGGTGAGGGGCAACTTCTGAGCATATGTGACAGTGGTGTGCGCACTTCGCATTACGCCTTCCGCAGCACATCCTCGAGCTGGCTCACGACCTGGGGCGATTATCCATCTGACCGCAAGATAGTCGCTTATAAACCAGCAAACTCTTATGGTGCGGGATATGCCGATTTTGGTGATGAACTGTGCAATTACTGCCACGGCAGTCATGTGTCGGGTACTGCTCTCGGAAATGATGATGTAATGGGAAGTCCGAGCACTTATGATGGTGTGGCCATAGACAGCCGGCTGTATTTCTGTGACGGTGGTGGATCTCTAGGCTGCGTCTATATTCCATCCAATCTTTACGAGCTTTTCATCCTTCCATACACCGGTAACGCGGCCGGAAGCGTAAAGATCATGACAAACTCCTGGGGCAATTCGGTTAACGGCCAGTATACATCAGAGGCCATGACCGTCGATTATTTCATGTATTTGTACAAAGATTTTCTGTTGTTCTTCTCAAACGGTAATGACGGACCGTCCGCGATGACTGTCGGCTCGCCGGCAACTGCCAAGAATTGTGTTTCGGTTGGTGGGACGAGAAACGGTGCACAGTGCAGCAGCATCTATTACTTCTCGAGCCGCGGACCGACCCAGGATGGACGGATCAAACCAACTATCCTTACACCCGGACAGACGGTCACGTCAGTCAATGGTGCGGGCGATGTGAATTATACGATAATGGATGGTACGAGCATGGCCTCGCCCAGCGCCGCTGGAAGCGCAGTCCTTGTGCGCCAGTACTTTGTCGATGGATGGTATCCCTCAGGTTCTGTAAACCCCGCTGATTCGCTAATACCGTCTGCGGCACTGCTTAAGGCTATGCTTGTCAACAGCGCGGACCGGAATATGAGCGGTTACACTGTGCCGGACTACAATGTTGGCTGGGGCCGCGTTGACCTTGATAGTGTCCTTCATTTTGGCGGCGACACGAAGGACCTGGCGGTCGTGGACAACCAAACTGGTTTATCGACCGGTCAGTACATCGAATATACATATAATGTAGTATCGAATACTGAACCGTTCCGTGTAGCATTGGTGTGGACCGATTATCCTGGCAGTGGAGGTGCAGGTATCAAGTTGGTCAATAACCTGAATCTGCTGGTTACGGATCCGGGTAATAATCAGTACAAAGGCAATGTATACTCGGGTGGACAGTCGATCACCGGAGGTGATCATGACAGTCTGAATGTTGAGGAATGCGTGCGTGTTGACAACCCAACATCGGGTAATTGGACGATTCGGGTTTCAGCACCGAACTGCCCATATGGTCCACAACCGTTTGCCCTCGTCATCACCGGCGATCTGGTAGGCACGGGCGTGATGGAATCGTCTGTCATAAGCAGGACGAAGAGTATCAGTATCTATCCCTTCGTTTCTTATTCGCATCCATACAGGTTATCTTACTCGTTCGGGGAACAGACTCGGTTACGGGTTCAGATATACGACACGATGGGGCGCATGGTCGACGACGAGGATTATGGGTTGCTGGACGGCTCTGGTGAATTGATGATCGACCTTGATAGATTTGCATCGGGCATCTATTTCATCAGGACGCAGACAGGTGATCTTTCCGGAATGTCCAAGGTCGTCTGGGTGCGGTAAGAATACTGAAAGACTGGGGCGCGGCCATGCCGCGCCCTTCGTTTTAGAACGACAACCGTTGATTTCGTTAGTCTCGTTATTCCTGTTAGTTTCGTTACTCTCGTTAATTTCGTTAGTATCGCTAATCTCGTTAATAGCGTTAATTTCGTCTCTCATCTTCCTAACTTCTCTTATGTTTTCCCGCTATGCTCCATGCCCTATGCATCAGCGCAGCGTGTCTTCAGGAGCGAAGCGACATAACTTCAGCGTATGCATGTCTTCAGGCCGCACAGCGGAAGTGTCTTCTCGTTTTATTTATGTCTGCGGAACAATCTTTTAATGTAGTCTTTTGCTTCGGTCACGCCCATCAGTATGCAGGTTAAGTAACATACAGCCATGGCTGCAGAGCCGCTCACTCCGAGGTTCAGGACCTGCGCCAGGAACGAGATACCGAAAATACCATTGAGTATTCTGTTCAACAGAATGCCTGCAAATCCTCCCACAATTGACGCGATGAGCAGCCGCATGAAGTAGTCTACGAGCGGGGAGAATTCATATTTACCTATTTTCGCGGGAAGCTTGTGCATTAATATCGCGAGATTTACAAATGAAGATATCGTCGTGGCCAGCGGGAATGCGCGGAAACCGATGATACGCATCAACCCCAGGCTGATTATGACATGCAGACCGACTGAAATGAAGCTCGCGTACATCGGTGTTCTTGCGTCGTGGTATGCATAAAATACTGCGGCAACGTTTCTTATGCCGGCAATGAAGGGTACACCGATTATATAGAGAATGAGTGCCTGCGTTGTGGCTTGCGTGTCAAAAGGTGTGAACTGTCCTCTTTCATATATCAATCGTGTTATTGGATGGGCGAGTATTGCTATGATCACTGATGTTGTAACAGTAAGAAAGAAAACGAGCTGGAGAGAATCGAAAAGCGTCGACCGCGCTGCGTCGAATTTCTTCTCAGCCACGTGTTGTGATAAGGTCGGCAGTGCTACAGTGCCTACCGCAACACCGAAGAGACCGAGTGGAAGATGCATGATACGGAATGCATAGTTGAGCCACGTCATGCTTCTTTCTTCGAGAAATGAAATGAGAAAAGTGTCGACGGCTACGTTGATGCGTGATGCAGCAAGCCCGAGCGCAACCGGGACGAAGAGCACGAGAATTTTTCGCAGTGTCGGGTCACGAAAATTAATATATAGTTTGTAGTGAAAACCCTTGGCAAAGAGAACCGGCACCTGTATCAGAAACTGTATCAGCCCGCCGATCAAAATACCGTATGCCATCGCGTATATTGGGTCGGTACCTCGTGTGACAAAATAGGAAAAAGAAAGTAATGGTATGGCTATTGATATGATATTCAGAAACGCAGGTGCCACAGAAGGGGCAAAAAACTCTCGTTCGGTGTTGAGATAACCCATAGCCCAGGCGGCAAGCGCGACAAAGAGAAGAAAAGGAAACATGATGACTGCCAGGCTGGTCGTAAGCGCCTGTTTGTCAGGTACATTCCCGAAGCCGAATGTAATGATCTTAACGAGGTACGGCGCGAAGATAATGCCAAGGAGAACGATGGCGCCTACCGTGATGAGTAGAATATTAAATATGTTGCTGGCAAGCAGGTTTTGCTGCTCTTTGCCCTTTTGTTTCTCGGCCGTTAGAACCGGCACAAAAGCTGCTGAGAGTGCGGTTTCGGCAAAGAGATCCCGTAAGAGATTCGGGATACGGAACGCTGCGACAAAGGCGTCTGTTGACCGTCCAGCGCCGTAGAGATAGGCAAATACCGATTCCCTGATTAACCCAAATACCCGGCTGATAGCCGTGCCGATGGTAAATGCCCTCACACCTTTCGTGATATCGGCCATTTCTTCATTATACAGAATCTGAATTCTATGTCAATGTCAGTATTATTCCTCTGTTTTTCATTGACTTTCAAAGTTATGTGGCTATAATACCGGCAGGAGGCTACTATGAAAGCGAAAGTTGGGATCAATGGCTTTGGCCGTATTGGTCGGTTATTCTTCAGGATCGGGTACAAGAGTGATAAATTTGAGATCGCGGCAATAAACGATATTACCGATGCAAAAACTCTTGCCTACTTACTGAAATACGACTCGGTTCACCGGACTTTTGATGCCGATGTGAAGGCTGGAGACAGTGCACTGGTCGTGAACGGAAAAGAATATAAGGTTTATGCTGAAAAAGACCCATCAAAATTGCCTTGGAAAGAGCTGGGTGTTGATTATGTGCTGGAAGCAACGGGGAAATTCCGTGAATATGGCAAGGCAGAGTTGCATATCAAAGGTGGCGCCAAGCGCGTGATACTTTCAGCGCCAGGTAAAGGCGAGCCAAAGATTCCAGGTTTTGTAATGGGCGTTAATCATGGTTCATATGACCCGAAGAAGCATATGATATTCTCCAATGCTTCATGCACGACAAACTGCTTCGCTCCGATTGTCAAGGTCCTACACGAGAATTTCAAAATCCGCAAGGGTTTGATGACAACGACCCATGCGTACACTAATGACCAGCGGATTCTTGATCTCCCGCATAAGGATCTGCGACGCGCAAGAGCAGCAGCAGTTTCTATGATTCCTACATCTACCGGCGCGGCGAAAGCTATTGTGGAGTTATTCCCTGACCTGAAGGGGAAACTCGATGCCGTCGCGATAAGGGTGCCGATACCGGATGTTTCGGTTGTCGATTTCGTCGCTGAATTAGAACGCGAGACGACCAAGGATGAAGTGAATGGTGCGTTCAAGAAAGCCGCTGATGGTAATTTGAAGGGCATTCTCATGTATTGTGATGAACCGCTCGTTTCGTCGGATTTCATTGGCAATCCATACTCTTCAATATTCGATTCCGAGTTGACACTTGTTATCGGCAACATTGTCAAGGTCTTTGGCTGGTATGATAATGAATACGGGTACTCGGCACGCACGGTTGATCTGTTCGAATATGTCATCGGGAGAGAGTGATGGCAAAATTGTCGGTAGAAGACCTGGAACTTGCTGGCAAGAGAGTCTTCGTGCGGGTGGACTTCAATGTCCCGCTCGACGAGAATTTGAATATTGCAGATGATACAAGGATCAAGGCGGCCTTACCAACGATAAATTACATAATCGATAGGGGCGGTATGCCGATAATTGCCAGTCACTTGGGTCGTCCAAAAGGTAAGGTTGATGCGAAACTCAGTCTTGAGCCCGTAGCCCATCGTCTTGAGATGCTCTTGAACCGCGATGTCCGTTTTGTTAGGGATTGCATCGGCGACGAAGTCAAAAAGCTAGCGGCAGAAATGAGGCCCGGGGATGTTCTCCTGCTCGAGAATCTGAGATTTCACATCGAAGAGACCAAGAATGATGAAGGTTTTGCGTGCGAGCTTGCTTCAGTTGCCGATCTGTACGTAAATGACGCCTTTGGTGCTGCCCACCGCGCTCATGCTTCGGTTGACGGCATCACATATAACTTCAACGAACCGGCGGCAGGTTTGCTCATGGAGAAGGAACTCCAGTATCTCGATGGTGCGCTTCGGGAGCCCAAACGTCCGTTGCTCGCGATCATCGGCGGGGCAAAGGTATCGACAAAGATCGGGGTCATCAAGAATCTCTTGAATACGGTAGACAAACTTGTCATCGGCGGCGGTATGTGTTTTACTTTTTACAGGGCCAAGGGTTATGGTATTGGCAGATCCCTGTGTGAAGAGGAATTCCTGAAAGAGGCAGAAGCCGCATTGAACAACCCGAAGGTGTATTTGCCCGAAGATGTTCTGATTGTCAAGGAAGCCAAGGCAGGTAATCCAACACAGACCGTTGCAGCGAGCGCCATACCGGACGATTTCATGGGAGTCGATATCGGCGCGAAATCCGTTGCTCAGATAATCGATTTCATTAAGGAAGCAAAAACAATCGTCTGGAATGGTCCGATGGGTATCTTTGAGATCAGCGGTTTCGCAAAGGGTACAGAGTTTGTCGCCAAAGCAGTTGCGACCGCTACCAAAGCAGGAGCGGTTTCGATCGTGGGCGGCGGTGATACGATAGCGGCGCTTAAAAAATTCGACCTCGTAAAAGCCGTGAGCCACGCTTCGACCGGGGGTGGAGCCTCTCTGGAATTTCTGGAAGGTAAGAAGCTGCCCGGGATAGAAGCACTGAAGGAGAAATAATGGAACCGATAATTGCCGGTAACTGGAAGATGAACAAAGACCCGGCTGAATCAAGAACTCTTGTGCAGGAAGTGATGAAATCGGTCGGTGATATTAAGAACAGGATCGTCATTGTGATACCGCCTTTCACATCGCTGGCATCGGTTTGTGAGCTGATACGCAACACCAGATTCAAACTCGGCGCACAGAACATGCACTGGGAGCGCAGCGGTGCATACACTGGCGAGATTTCGGGTTTGTTCCTAAAGTCTTTGGGCTGCGAGTATGTCATTCTCGGTCATTCTGAACGTCGGCACATAATGGGTGAATCCGACGAGATGATAAACAAAAAGCTCAAGGTTGCGCTCGAGATCGGCTTGATACCGATATTCTGCATGGGCGAGACGGAGCAGGAGAGGGAATCAGGTGCAACGGAGAACGTGATCCAGAGACAGATCAGTGAAGGCCTTAAGGGTATCGAGAATGAAGCACACAAGATCATATTCGCCTATGAACCGGTATGGGCGATCGGAACTGGGAAAACCGCAACACCCGAGCAGGCAGTCGAAGTTCATAAGTTCATTCGTGGCATGCTCAAAAAACCGAGCACAATTCTCTATGGTGGCAGTGTGAAACCGGATAACATCGACATTTTGATGAAAGAGGATGAGATACAGGGTGTCCTCGTAGGTGGTGCCAGTCTCAAGCCGGAGAGCTTCGCAAGAATCGTCAAATATCAATGAGCTGTGCTTGGATAATCCCAAAGGATCTACTATAAATCCTGACGGCTTTTGACAAAAAGATATTCTATCGCACCAGCACGAATTTTCGTGTAATTGTACCAGATTCATTGTGAAAGGATACAAAATAAATCCCGTTTGGCAGATCGTTATTGTTTAGATCGATAGAGTGATATCCCCCGGAAAAGTTACCCTGGTGGATATTACTGAGTAGTCGGCCACGTATATCATACAGGTCGATTTCTACCCAACCAGGATTCGCCAAAATGAATTCAATGCGTGCCCTGTCTCTGGATATGCTCGGAGTTACACGTAAATGAGCATTCAGAATGCGGCCTTCGTTGTTTTCATTGACGGCAAGGGGCAAGAATGATTTCACTTTACCTCGCTCAGAATACAGCATTTCCTCAACGCCGTGCACCCATATTCCGTATGCCCAGACGTCACCAGTGATATTAACAAGCCGATACGCAACCTCGGTCGCATTCCAGTTTTGCCAGGGGATTTGTGTAGTATTGGTATCTGATAAGGGTTGGGTAATGGTCCAGTTGGTGCCGTTGTCGGAACTGTAAATGCCTCCGATGTGTGCTCCGTTATAATATGTAGTTCCTGCGGATTCTTTATAATAGAACGCTTTGTAGCTTGCCAGAATAGTGGTACTTATTGGATCATATGATAGGTTTGGATTTAGGCTCGGGTAGCAATAGAAGATTGTGTCGGCGATAGCCAGTGAGCAGGTTCCGAGTTGTACGGCATCCCATATTTCCCATGTCCAGTTCCCTGGATTGCCTGTTCCATGTATGATGTACGGTCTACCGCCTGGATACCCTAAATCGGTATAGATCAACCATGGTTCGTTGTTTATAACCAGACAATCGAACTCACCCCACCAGAACTGCGAGCCGGTGTTCACTGGCACACCTGGGACAGGTGTCTCTGGACCCCAGGTGTAGCCACCATTCGTTGATTCCATGTAGTATGGATAGATCGTCGAATCGGTCGCTGTGAAAGCATAGTAATCAAGATAAGCGTATAAGACGTAATCGTCGACACCGCGTGACAGGCAACCACTTGATCCATCCTGAGTGATAAAAGCCATAGGGATGGTGTCAGTCCATGTGTACCCGCCGTCATTCGAAATCCAACAGTAGGCCCATTGATTGCCAAGGAAGCTCCAGGCGGTTGCCGTAAGACTTGTGATATCATCCGGGGCCATCGAAATATCTGGATTCCATGGATACATAACTGGAGACTGACAATTAGGCAGCATTATGGGTATTGAGAATGATGGAGCCGAAGGAACGTTCTCTTCGAACATCGCATTGGCATAAACATTACTGTAGTTATACGTGCACTCGTTCCATATAAATACCAGTCCGCCGATTTGACAGAAATTCGCAGGACCATCCATAGCACCTTGCATCCGGTAGGTAGAACCAAAAGGGCCATATGTACTCCACGTGGTGCCTGATGTGAGTGAATAGGCGATCCTGGGCTCTATCATGTTGTACGGAAAACTTGTTGGTGCGCCATAGAAGACGGCAACTACATTGCCGTGCTCGCAGACGAGGATATTGCTCCCAGGGGCGCGTATTCTGAACATGGGACTTATCTCGTCGATTGGACTACCTTCACGGTAGAAATACATAGACCTTTTTGCTACACTTTCAACGTTCCAGTTTACGTTTTCCGATCCGGAATAAGCCGACGCTATTGTACACAACAGTGCCAGAACTACATATCTTATCATATTTTCCTCCCAAAGGCGTAACGAATGCACAGGAATAGACCGTGCGCTTGCCTTTTAATATCTAAATGTTCTGCAGAAAAGGTGAAATAAGTGTGAAACTAGTTGGGTGCTTCTCTCTTAATGGTGTCAGTGGAGACGTCAAAAATATTGGATGATTACTTCACAATGCTCTCATAATATGCGATGGTCTGGTGTTGTGGTGACGTTTTCAGATCTTTCTTGAGGATCCTCTTGAGTTCATTAAAATCCTTCCTTATTTCATTGCATTTTCCTAGTTTTGCCAGAACTCCCCACAGTTTCTTATGATATGTCTCATCATAAGGATTATGGGCAACAAGCCGGTGGTACCATGTAGCAGATTCGCGATAATTCTTGCGTTGTAGCGCGATATCGGCCATCACCGCGAGACTCTCTTCATACTTTTTATCATAGTAGTTTCGCATTGTTTCGATCCAGTCATCGTACCAGCCTTTGGCATAGCCATTCTGATAAAGATTTATTGCCTTCGCTATATTTCGCTCATCTTCCTTATTGCGGACATCCGATTTGTTCATCAAATCTTCGAATTGTTCGACATCAAGCCGTACGGAAAAATCCGGTGCGAGCTGGTATCGTTTGTTTCTGTATATGACTGGATTATCTTTGTAGGCGATCACCGTGCCTAATGCTTGGCGTATGTGGTGCATTGCTTTGCGCAGATTCCTTGCCCCGCTGCTCGCAGAGGCGCTTTTCCACAGGGCATCGATAAGTACTTCGCGCGATATCATTTTGTGATGGTGCGAACAAATATAGCAGAATAGTCTCAGCGCTTTCGAGGTCTTCCATGCGCAAAATTCGATTTCTTTACCGTCAATTGCTATTCGAGGCGCGCCGAACAGGTAAACTTCAACAAGATGATGGGAAATCTTCCAGCGCTTTAGGACCATTGAGGTGTAGGTCTTTGCCGTTGTCATGAATAAGACAATTGCCCACTGTTCTCCTTCCATAAATTTCGAGAGAGAGTAGTCATATGAATTGTCCTCGCTCAGCCTAACGGCTTGTCTGAGTGCTTTCAGTACTTCACTTTCACGGCCCTTAATATGCATCAGTCTTGCCCACTCCAGCAGGGCAAGAAAGAATTCATGTTTCAAAGCGTACTTTCTCGCAAGTTTGATGGCGCGTGCCAGCAGGTCTTCCGCGTCAAGTAGTTTATTCTGCGCAATACGTAACCTTGCTTCAATGATATGTATCGATACTGCATCTGCGTCATCGCGTGATTTTTTCAACCTCCAGATCTCTGCGATGCTCTGCTCGGCTTCAGTCAGATATTCGAGGTTAGTATAGATACGGCATAGATCCTTGTTCGCAAGGATAAGCATTCTGCCAAGATGGAGGTTTTCAAAAACGTCAACCGCTTTTCGCAGGTACGTTATCGACATGTTCAAATCCCCCAGGTCTTCATGGTATACTGCATAACCGCGCCAGATAATGGCGAGTGAAACCGTGTCATTATACCTTTCGGTTAATTCCGTGCCGAGTTTAAGAATCGCAGCGGATTTGATTTTGTTGCCCAGATCGACACTCAAACGCACTGCATTATAGAATATCGATCCAAATTGGGGAGAGAAGTTAGCCTCTCTTTTTAGCAACTCTACAGCGGTAGCGATCTTCTGGTTAGCGCTATGCAAGTTACCCGATTTTCTTTCGGCCATTGCCCAGTTATTTATGATACTGGCTTCGAGTCCTTTGTTTTCGGGAAATGTACGCACGATTCTTGAAGCTGTTTCAAAAAATTCTATCGCTTCCCGCAGTTTGCGGCCGCCTGCTTTGGAGTATATCAAACCCAGTGAATTGAGCATAGCAGCATTTGACAGGGTGCGTTTTGTCGATGATGTTTTCAATGCGTTGATGAGCCTGCGCTTCGCGGTCTCAAAACGGCCCAGGTTGAAATAGATAGACCCTAAGTCATAATATGCTTGAGCCAAGCTCTTTGAACGCTTGCGTTGTTTTTTCATTAAACGAATTGCCTTTGTTAGGTTGGCGATCGCCTCATTCGGATATCCGTTAGACATTTGAGCATAGCTATAAACCATAAGCAATTCGGGATCGGTATTCAGAGTATTCTTTGGCAACATTTCGATATGCGATGCAACCGTGCTACTTTTGCCGCTATTCGTCATTTCATAGCCAGCTTCACGGATCAATCGGGCGGCTTGGATATGCCTTCCAGCCTCGATGTAGTAGGGTATCGCAAGCCCTGTTTGTCCTTTATTACGGAAATAGTTTGCTGCTCTTAAAAGATTGTTTTTCTTCAACTCCACATCTTGCCATTTTGACAAAAGGAAATCTCGGAATAGATTATGGAATCGGTAATGGCCGTTGGGCATACGTGAAACAAAAGCATTCCTTTTTTCTAAAAAACGCAAAATCTCTCCGGAATTTCGTCGATCGGTGATTTCATTGCAGATATCGTTGTCCAACCATTCAAGGATCGAGACGCTGACCATGAAATCCCGTGCTCCTGGCGGTTCGTGCTCATAGATTTCCTGCGCGAAATAATTGAAGTAGTCTGACCACCATTCACTGGAGTCTTTGCGCTGAGATAATGGCAGGTGTGATTTTAGCCTTTCTCTGAGTTCTTTTCCAGCTGCCTGTATAATCAACTGGAGTGAGGTGATCCAGCCCTCTGAATGTTCTTCGAGTGCAAGCAGTTCTCCTTTTTCTAACGAGATACCATGAATTTTTTTGAATAACTGATCGATTTCATTATGATTAAATGTGAGGTCATTATTTGTCAGTACGACGAGTTCATTGCGCGCCTTAAGATTTGTCAGGGGGAAATTGGGCTGCAGACGCGTAGCGATGATGAGGTGAAGATTCTTTGGAGCATGACGTAGGAGGTAATCCAGAGCCTTGTCGATCTGGTGCGAGGGGTCTATATTGTGGTAATCATCCAGGACGACCAGCGTGTTGCCAGGTACGTGTTCATCAAATTCGTTGATGAATGTGCCGACGATCATATCAATGTGTTCACTGGATGGAGCGAGCGTTCTTAGAAGGGTCTCCATTCGGCGGCCAAAGCCGGAATGAAGTTGCTTGAGACCGGTAGTCAAATAGGAAAAGAAAAGCGCGAGTTCCGAATCGCTGGCTTCAAGGTGGTAGAATACGCAGGGCATATCTGTTTTTTTAATGAATTGAGAAAGTAGAGTTGTCTTGCCATAGCCGGCGCCAGCGTTAATGAGGATCAACTTCTTATCGATGTTGTTTTTTAGCAGTCTGGTAATGCGTTCCCGTTCAACAGTATTGCTCTTAACCTGGGGTGTTTGAAGCTTCGTTTTTAGTATCATAGTATACTTGTTATCCTGATGAAGTAATATATGCCAGTTACCAGATTATGTCAAGTTGATTGAGCTTGCGTCGGGGTATTCAACGCTTTACTGTCCAACGACGCGGTTCCAGTCAATGATTTCCTGTCGATCCTGGACCGTGGAAACGCGGGAAGCAGGCTTCTTGACATGCGCGGTAAAATATATATAATAGAATATGAGAATTATTCCGAATTTTCGGGTGAATAAGGAGGCTTCATGTACGGCATGATAATGTTTTTTCACGTGTTGATCTGCATTCTACTGATTGTCGTGGTGCTGATGCAGCAAACAAAAGGTGCTGGAATTTCGAGCGTATTTGGCGGAGGTGGAGGCACAGAATCCCTGTTCGGAGGAAAGGGTGCAACCCCGTTTTTTGTTCGTTTGACCTCAGGTCTGGCCATAGGCTTCTTTCTCACATCGTTGACCCTTGTGCTGCTTTCACGCCGGCCAAGACCAACCACTGCAGTCGAAAAGGGTATGCAAGAAATGCCAATGCAGCCGGGCACGGGAGTTCCTGAAGAGCAACCGCTCGTTCCCGAAGAAGGCGCAGTATTTCCTCAAGAAGTGCCGGGAGGCGAGTAATGTTTGCGGTAATAAATACTAACGGAGTTCAGTTTGTTGTCACGCGCGGTGAGAGGATCAAGATCCAGGCAAACCTTGGCGAGAAGGGCAAAGAGGTCGAATTCGACAAGGTGATGATGATAAAAGACAACAGCGATACCGTTGTTGGCCGGCCTTTTGTTGAAGGTGCAAAAGTTAAGGGCGTGATTAGAGAATGCGGCCGTCTGCCAAAGATAGTAGTATTCAAATTCATACGAAAGGAAAAGTATCGGCGCAAGCGCGGTCATCATCAGGATTTTTGTGAAGTTGAAATAACGGATATCATTAAGTAGTATAATTCGAGGAGATTAGAATGGCGCATAAGAAAGGTGTTGGTGCATCAAGAAACGGAAGGGATTCTGCTGGTAAGAGACTGGGCGCGAAGAAATTCGATGGACAGATGGTAGAAACCGGAACCATGTTGGTGCGTCAGAGAGGAACCTCAATCCATGCTGGCGTCAATGTTGGCGTTGCCAGCGACTACACTTTGTTCGCCCTTTGTAGCGGTAGGGTCAAATACGGCTACAAAAAGGGTGGTCGCAGGGTTGTTTCGGTAATACCATAACATAGAACGTTACTCCCGTTAATTTCGTTAGTTCGTTAATCCCGTTGATACGACATTGCGAATTTCGAAATGCGAAATTTAAATAAAGACGTCAGTCGCGTTAATATCGTTAGTATCGTTAATTTCGCTTGGTTCGTTATTTCCGTTAATTTCGTTATTTCCGTTATTATTGTTAGTTTCGTTTCGTTGTTCATCTTCTTAACCTCCTACTCTTCTCAGCTTCTGCTTTATTAAGCCTCTCAATTTCTTAACCTCTATTTTTGACAGCATCTCATCTTCTTAACTTCTTATTTATTAATTTCTCAACCTCTTACGTTCTCAAGTTCGAAACGTTCTGGTGCTCCTTGACAATTAACATCTGGCTATTATAATTAACATATGATTATGGATAACCGCAAAGGGATTTTTCATGAACCGACGGAGTGAACTCCAGTTCAGACCCGAACTGAGGCACTATATACTACCCACACTGAAGTATTATTTGAAATTGATAGAACTGCCCAGCCTGGAGATCGAAAACTATATCAGACATGAACTGGAAGCGAACCCTCTGCTCGAAGAAATGTCTCCGGACGCGACGTCCGAATCAGAAGATGGTGAGGGTTCGGGCGATGAGGACAAACCCGAAGACCTGAAAGAAATCGAAGAACTCAATATTGTCGATTTGTTTGCCGATACGCCGAGTACGGTTTACGAAAGTAGTATCGAAGACTACGACCCAATGGATAATGTCCCGTCACAGGGTGAGAAATTGAGTGACTACCTATTGCGGCAGGCGTTTACTGCATTTCAGGATCAGGATCTTGAGATCGCCCGTTCAGTTATCGCGAATATCGAAGATGATGGGTACTTGTCGGCATCATCCGAGGAAATAGCGGGCGAGGGAAATGAGTTGGAGGATGTGCGGCGGATCATAAAAAGAATACAGTGTTTCGATCCGGTCGGCTGTGCATGGCGGGACAAAAAAGAACCGTTGTTCGTACAGCTTCAGGTATTGGGTTGCGGGCCTGACTCCGTAGAATGTATACTCGTACGTGATTACCTGAAAGACATGAGAAGCAATCGCTATGCTGAGATACTTAAGGCCTTGGGTATTAGCGAGGAACGTTTTCTCAAAGCGCGTGAAATGGTTCTCAAACTCGATCCCAAACCTGGTTGGCGGTATTCAAATGTCGCTTCTGGGTACGTGTCCCCTGATTTCATGATACGCTGGCGTGATAACCGCCTCGTTGCTTCTCTCAATGATGATACAGTACCCCGTGTCAGACTGCGCCGCCAGTACGTTGAGGTGTTGAAGAACCCGAAGGGCGTGCCGCGCGAGCAACTTGAGTTCATCAGACAGCGGGCACGCGCTGCTCAGCACGTAATTGTGGCGATAGAGCAACGCAGAAAAACTATGCTCCGGATTCTCGATAACCTTTTGGAGTACCAGCGCGATTTTTTTGAGAAGGGGTATAGTTATTTGAAACCGATAACGATGACCGAATTTGCGCGACAGCTGAGCGTTAATCCATCGACGATTTCACGGGCGCTGGCAAACAAGTATATTGAGTCGCCTCGGGGTATTCACAAGTTGAAATTCTTTTTCAACGCCCCCCTGGGGGATACGGATAAACGTATTATATTCCAGAAAATACAGGAAATAGTGGAAAACGAAGATAAGACGTCGCCGCTGTCAGATACGCAGATTTCCCAGAAGTTGGGGCGACAGGGTATTGTCATATCAAGGCGAACAGTTTCCAAATACCGTGACTTGATGGGTATTCCAACACACCAATACCGCGGCCGCTGAAGCGAAAAACCACAGATTTACAGCCACCAAAAAAAAACCTGCTTACATACTACCATCTACTTGAAATAACGTGAGCCTCACTTATAATTGATCATGACAACGATAGTGTTGCTGTTTCTTTGCGGATGGTTCGACTGGAAGACCCTAAAAACTGATGATTTTACCGTAATCTATAAGGATGACCACTACTGGGAAGCATTGCACACCCTGCAGAATCTTCATTACTATGGTGGTGATGTTCAGGCACTCATCGGCGATGGTCTGAGAAACGTCCCGGTCGTGATCGAAGATGTGGGAGCGGTGAGCAACGGTTTCGCAAATCCGATCTTTCATAACATTCATATTTTCACACACCCCCAAGGTTTTGCATACCGTCCCGAGGGAGTTGAGAGCTGGTATCGTACTGTCGCGGTGCACGAGTATGCTCATATGCTTCATCTTTCAAGAGCGAGGGGTCTTGCAGGTCTGCTGACAAGTATTTTTGGAACGCTCTTTGCTCCTGATCTATATTCTCCTGGTTGGATAACAGAAGGCATTACGGTTTATTGCGAATCTCAGAGCACGCGCTACGAGGGACGGTTGAACGATGGTTTCTTTGATTCCTATATCGGCACTCGGGTTCGTGCTGGAGCTATGCCATCGATCATCGAGGCAACGAATACGCCGCTCGATTTTCCTGGCGGTGTTTACTACCTGTACGGCGGTGAGCTCTTCGATTTCATTGCGCTAAAGTACGGTGAGGATAAGTTCTCCGAATTCTTTGACCTGTACGGGTCGTATTTCTGGGCGCCATTGTCCGGCATCTTTCCGTTCACGGGACTGGATCTGGCCGCCCGTAAGTCATTTGGGAAATCATGGCCTCAGCTTTTCGCTGAATGGCAGCGGTACGAGCAACACCGCTTCCTCCATTGGGAACAGGCAGGCGTACCCGTAACTAACCAGGGCTGGTATGTCTATTCACTTGTGGCGAGAGACAGCATGTTCTACTATGTCAGATACAGACCGGCGAAGGTGGACGGTTTCGAAGCGAGAAACATTATTCAATTGGTTGAATTCAATTGCCGTAACCGCGTTGAGAAGATCGTCACTTCATTGAGGAATACCATTACTACTCCGCTGAAATTATATGGTAATAAATTGTACTACACAACACCGCAATTCATGAGTGGATACGCGAACGTTTACTATCTTGGCTACGGTGTTGTGGCAAACCTGCATGAGTACGACTTGAATACCGGCGAGGACCGTATTCTTCTTACCGACGATATTAGAAGTTTCTGTGTTCTTCGGGGTGGTCGTATCCTGTACAGCCGTGACCGGGTTCACGGTTTCGGATCTGAGATCCGCGTGTATGACGGGAATGAGAACTCATGTTTGCTCGAAACCGATATGCTCGTCGGCGAGATGGATGCGACTCGTGCACACACCGCTGTGGTGGCGCGTCATGACTATGAAAACTGGAACATCTATCTGCTTGACTTCGAAGCCGGCGATTTTGTACCGGTGGTTACCACCCCCTGGATAGAAGGTAGTATCACCTTGATTGGCGATTCGTTGTTGTTTACTGCGAACTATGACGAGAGTCACGGAATATACATGTGCGATCTGACGGATGGTATTCTGTACCGACTCACGAATGGCGGATATGCTGATCACGGTGTGCTCATCGATAAGGGTCTGTATTTCCTTGGCTTGTCCGAACAAGGCTTTGATATCTACACATCCGGCTTTGAGCCGGTGAAATATGAACGGGTTGAAGACGAGCCTTCGCCGAAACCGGATTTTGATGATACTCCATTGTTGATCAGGCCTGGCGGTTATGGCGATGTCGCGAAGACCCTCATACCTTCAGTTCGCATACCCTTTATTCTTCCGACGGAGGATGATCTCAGCGAGTGGGCATACGGTTTGCTATTTCTCGGCGGAGATGCTACCGACGAAAATATCTATGGCGGTTTCATTGCGCTGGACCCCGGAGAACAGGATATGTTCTTCAATTTTCTGTGGCAGTCAAGATTTTTTTCTCCGTTGGATGTTTTTCTATTCTATGATTACAGAAATGCTTTGGAGTACACTGTCGCTTACCCGGCATACCTGGATCTCGAATACGGAATTTCGAGCCTGAATTTATTTATCGACGGCCGTGTCTTTGACGGCGCTACACGCCTGGAATTCGCACCGGGATTTGCAGCAACGATGCATTACCCGTACACATCGCTGTCGGTTCGTATGTCCTTTCCTTTTGAGAGACAGGCATGGGGTTCGGAGATCAACCGCGGGGGTCAGCGTCTGCAGGTGGGCTTGCGACAGTTCATGTTTGGCGGTGAGTTGAGGTTTCATTCAGATGCTTATGTGGATCGACATAATCCCGACATCGCCGCATTCTACTTACGTGGCTATGATCAGATCGAAAGCCCGCGGGCGTTGGTAATGACTATGGAATATGGGCACCGGCTGCTCAAGTTGCGAGGCGGTCTTTGGAATCCGAACATTTACTTTGAAGACCTGTTCTGGGCGGTTTTCACGGATTTTGCCTGGACCGATAATGGCACAACATACTATTCAGCCGGGACAGAGCTAAGGCTCGAGACAAAAACCGGTTTCGGTTTTCTGCAGGTCGTACCGAGATTTGGCATCGCGATGACCAAGGCCGAGGAATTCAAGGTATTCTTCGCAATATCCCCAAAATTGCCGTTTTAACGGGGCAAATCCGCCTTGACTTTTGCGCGTGTGCGTATATAATTAAGTGTAGAAATACATGATACTCAAACGGGTAAGATACCAGGGGTTTCGCAACTTGGTTGATGCGGAGATTGATTTCTCTGATGACTTCAACTACATAATCGGTGACAATGGCGCGGGCAAGACGAACCTGCTTGAAGCCATTTACTATGCATGTAATGCATCATCATTCAGGGAAAAAGAGGACCGCAGCCTGATACGTTTTGGTGCGGAATTCCTGAGGGTTGAGGCTGATGCCGGCAACGGTCGTAGGGCTGCAGTCTATCTTGACGCTGCAAGAAAGAAGATCGTGCTGGACGGCAATAATGTGCCGAGGATCAGCGATTTCATCGGTTGGCTCGGAGTCACGATCATGTCGATCGATGATATATGGATTGTACGCGGTGCACCGGCGAGACGGCGCTATTTCTTGGATTGGACGATTGCGAAAATATCTCCGGCCTACGTTGCTGCCCTCGTTGAATATCGTAAGATCGTGCGACAGAGAAATCGATTTCTCCAATCGCTCAGCGAGAATGGCAGCAGGAAGCTTTTTGAAGTTTTTGATGAACAGCTGATCAACAGTGGAAACGAAATATACCGGCGGCGTGCGGCAAAGCTGCCTGAACTGCGGCAGATATTCGCCGACTTCGGCTCGAATTTCAATTTGCGGAAGCTAGAGATGGACTATCAGACTGAATGTTCTGACATGGAATTGAACGAACAAGTACTGAAGCGCGTGCGTCCAATGGAGATTGCCCGTGGGCAAACTGTGGTTGGACCGCACCGTGATGATCTGTTGTTTTCACTGAACGGTCATTCGATGCAGCACTACGCATCAGAAGGTGAGGAGCGCGCGGCGTCTATTTCGCTCAAGTTGGCCGAGGCAGAGATGTTGTACCGTGCACGGGGCGAGAGGCCTATTCTTCTGCTGGATGAGGTTAGCGCCGAACTCGATGCCATGAAGCGCGATATTCTGTTGGGGTTGTTGCAGGGGCAGGTCCTTTATGCCAGTACGCGGGCGCCTGAACCCGATCCTGTCTCCGGACGGCAGTGTCGAATGTTCCGTATCGAGAGAGGTGAAATTGAAATTTCCTGAGCGCATTAGCCGAATAGTGCCGAGGGTACTGCGGGGCATGGATATAAATGGGAAGCTGAAGAACTGGCAGGTGGTGGAGAAATGGGAGAAAATTGTTGGCAGTAATATTGCACGACATGCAAAGGCAGTGAGCGTCGACTCGGAGAATCTTTTCGTAATGGTTGATAATCCGGCCTGGCAGAGTCAGCTGTTCTTGATGAAAGCGGATATTTTGAAGAAAATAAAAAAGTACGATGTTAAGATAAAAGATATAAAATTCAGGATGTCGAATGGCCACATGGGAAGGAGATTACATGGCAAAGACAAGTAAGCGTGGCAATGTTCGTGATAAGATTGATGAGAAGAATAGACATTCGCGGGAATATGATGCTTCGAAAATCCAGGTGCTCAAAGGTTTGGAGGCGGTGCGCAGAAGACCGGCCATGTACATTGGTGATATCGGTTTGCGTGGCTTGCATCACTTGGTATTTGAGGTGGTAGACAACGGTATCGATGAAGCACTTGCCGGATTCTGTGATCACATCAGGGTGAAGGTCGACAAGGATTTAGTTGAAGTTGAAGACAATGGCCGCGGAATACCTACGGACATGCACCCGGTTCAGAAGAAATCAGCGCTCGAGGTAGTAATGACGATGCTCCATGCCGGGGGTAAATTCGATGACAAGGTTTATAGTATCAGTGGCGGACTCCATGGCGTGGGCGTTTCAGCCGTGAACGCACTGTGTGAGTTCCTGGAAGTCGAGGTCTACCGTAATGCTAAGGTTTATCGTCAGAGCTACAAATACGGGGAACCGAAGGCTGCGGTCAAGGTGACCGGCAAGACAGGCAAGACCGGTACAAAGATAAGATTCAGACCCGATAAGGAAATTTTTAAGAAGATCGAGTTCAAGAAAGCGATAGTAACTCAGCGACTCAGGGAACTGGCTTTTTTGAACAAAGGATTGAAGATCGATTTTGAAGATGTGGAGACCAAGACCAAGGAACGATATTTGTCCCGCGGCGGCGTTCAGGATCTGGTCAAATATCTTGATTCGGGGCGCAACAGATTGCATAAACCCATCTATTTTGCGGACACAAAAGACGATATCCACATCGAGGTGGCGCTGGAATACAATGATTCGTATCTTGAGAACATCTTCACTTTTGCCAATACAATAAATACACATGAAGGTGGCACGCACTTGATCGGTTTCAAGTCAGCCCTGACCAGGACCCTTAATGATTATGCACGGCGTCATAACCAGCTCAAAGACAACCTGTCCTTGGCCGGTGAGGATACACGCGAGGGATTGACTGCGGTCGTTTCTATAAAGATCAAGAACCCTCAGTTTGAGGGTCAAACAAAGACGAAACTTGGTAATGCTGAAGCTAAGGGTGCTGTGGAGTCGCTGGTGAACGAGAGATTGTCGGCGCTGCTTGAGGAGACACCGCGGTTCGCAAATGTAGTGATGGGTAAGGTAGTTGCAGCAGCACGATCCAGGGAAGCAGCGCGTAAAGCGCGTGAATTGACGCGGCGCAAGTCACTCATCGATAGTGAGAGCCTGCCAGGCAAACTGGCAGATTGCTCATCGACCGACCCTGATGAATGCGAGATATTCGTCGTTGAGGGTGATTCAGCGGGCGGCAGCGCTAAACAGGGCAGGGATCGAAGATTCCAGGCAATTTTGCCTCTCCGGGGGAAAATTTTGAATGTCGAAAAAAGCGGTTTGAATAAGATACTCAGCAATAACGAGATAAGAACTTTGATATCAGCGATCGGTTGTGGCGTGGGTGAGGACGATTTCGATATTTCGAAAGTACGCTACAAGAAAGTTGTGATCATGACCGATGCCGATGTTGACGGTGCACATATTCGTACACTGCTCCTCACTTTTTTCTTTAGATTCATGAAGGATTTGATCGATGGTGGCATTATTTATATTGCGCAGCCACCTCTGTACCGCATACGGCATGATAAGACGCATGATTACATGTATTCTGACGAAGAATTGCAGAAGTTCTTGAAGAAGTTTGGCGAGAAGAAATACGACATACAGCGCTACAAGGGTCTTGGTGAGATGAATCCGGATCAGCTGTGGCAGACGACGATGGACCCAGAGAAGAGGGTGCTTAAGAAGGTGACCATGGAGGATGCGGCCGAAGCCGACCGTCTTTTCTCGATCCTGATGGGCGGTGAAGTAGAGCCGCGCCGGAAATTCATCGAAGAAAATGCCCGTTACGTGGAAAATCTGGACGTGTAAGGAGGACAGATGGATCGCATTAAACTGCTCAAAGAATTGAGTGAAGCATTTGGCATTTCGGGTTATGAAGATGATGTTGTCGATATTCTTAAGAAACTTTTTGGCGGGCGTGTTTCGATCAGCCGTGACCGTATCGGCAGTGTCATTGCACGGAAGGATGGAACAAGCGAGCGACCGAAGATCATGTTCTCGGCCCACATGGACGAGATTGGCTTCATGGTCAAAGATATCACCAAAGAAGGTTTCCTAAAATTCCTTCCGATAGGTGGATGGTGGGCTGGTAACATACCGGGACTCAAGGTGCATATCAGAACGAGAAAAGGAAAACTGGTACCAGGTGTTGTGGGGCTTAAGCCAATTCATGAACTGACCGAAGAGGAAAGGAAGAAACTGCCGGAAATCAAGGATATGTATATAGATGTCGGGGCGACGAAGGATTTTGATGCCAAGGTGAAATTAGGGATCCGTCCTGGCGATCCAATCGTGCCCGCTGGTGGCTTTGTGCAAATGGCAAACAAGGATCTGCTTCTCGGCAAGGCATGGGATGACCGAGTTGGATGTGCGTTGTTGGTGAGTCTGCTCGACAATCTACAGGCCAAGAAGCACCCTAATACGGTCTACCTGGTGGGTTCGGTTCAAGAGGAGGTCGGTCTGCGTGGTGCGCGGACTTCGGCTTTTGCGATTGAACCGGATATCGGCTTTGCACTCGATGTGAGTATATGCCGGGATACGCCCGGGAACGATAGTGATGTTACCGAGAGATTGGGAGGTGGTGTCGGTATCTTGATATATGATTCGACCATGATACCGCATGTAAGATTACGTGATTATGTATGTGATCTTGCTGAAGCCAACAAGATACCTTATCATCTTGCTTCCATCAGGGGCGGTTATGACACAGGCACGATTCATCTAACAAAACACGGTGTGCCATGTTTGGCTTTGGGGGTTCCTACGCGTTACGTTCATTCGGATGCGAGTGTAATATCCCTCGAAGATTATGAAAATATTTTGAAGTTGATAACATTGATTGTAGAGAATTTCAATGAGGATGTACTACAGAAAATCATTGAATAAGGGGGCGGAATGACTAAGAGAATAATCAAACCTGGGGCAATCTACGATATTTGGACAACAACAAAAGATTGCCTCGAGATCCTCGCTGATCCCCACTGGGCAAGATTTCTCTTGCTCTCAATTGGCTATCACCGCTATATGTTGAATTACCGCATCTATTCTTACTTGATATTGCCGGACTCCTTTTATCTGATAATACAACCGAGTAAGATGTTTTCGATGTCGAAGATTATGAAATTGATAAAGGGTAATTTCGCGCGTAAGTACAATGAATACAAGAAGCGCGAGGGAACTGTATGGAGTCAGAGTTTTGACGCGGAGATAGTCGAAAGTGTGGAGGACTTGAAAGAACGTTTAGAACACATTCACTCTTTACCTGTCATCAGAGGCTTGGTCAAGGAACCTGGGTATTACGAATTCTCGAGCTACAACAATTATCATAAGGCGCGTAGAACGAACGTACAGCTTGTTATCGATCAGTTGCCTGAAGGGTCTGGTTAAGGATAAAAAACAGCAGTAGTACTACACAGGTCTGGGATAGATTCTGGTCTGGTAAACACCCGGACACTATATACCCACCCGTTACAAATATCGTCGAAGAATTAGAGGCAGTATCACACATAAGAGACAAAAGGATTCTTGAGGTTGGCGCCGGCACTGGCCGTGATGGTCTCAGGATGCGGGAACTGGGAGCGGATGTATATTTACTGGATTATTCGAAGGAGAGTCTGCGCATCATTCGTCTCCTGTCAACGAATGACCCGGTGAAGATGATTCTTGGTGATGCCAGAAATTGTCCTTTCGAGGATGGAACTTTCGATGTCGTATTCCATCAAGGTCTGCTGGAGCATTTTCCTTCACCCTGGCATTTGTTGAATGAGAATGCCAGGATATTGAAGAGAGGCGGATTATTGATCATCGACGTGCCCCAGACATTTCATTTCTATACCTTGATGAAACATTTGCTAATGATTCTGGGATTGTGGTTTGGCGGTTGGGAACGGCAGTTCACTCCAGGCTCCCTGGCCGGAATGCTCAAAAGACTTGGATTTGCACCGGTTCATGTTTATGGTGATTGGTCAAGACCCGGCGTCGTATACAAGATCATAAGACAGTTGTTCATGAAAGTCGGGATTGCGTTGCCGATGTACCCAAAGTTCTTTGGTGCGATCACAACATGGTGGAACGAGCTCCAGTCCAAATTGAGGAGAAAACGGCTATTCCTCTACACTGTTCTCTCAATTGGTGTTATCGCCCGGAAGATATAGATCTACTTAGGCAAATTCGTGAAGTGCGGTGTGCCGTCTTCAGTTATAGAGAAGTAGACTGGGTTTTTCTTGCATCCGCGCCCGTACCTGGAGAGTATATAGTCGACATACTCTAGGGTAGCGGGAATTTGTGGCACCCTCTTGAGTCTGCGCACCAGCCCAGGTCCAGCGTGGTATGCAGCGAGGGCCAGTTCAAGATCTTCCCCGAAAAGACCGAGCAGATGGCTGAGATATTTAACTCCGCCTTTTATGTTCTCACGGGGATTGTAGGGATCTTTGACTCCCAGTCCGCGGGCCGTTTCCGGCATCAGTTGCATTAGGCCGATTGCGCCACTGCGCGAAACCGCACGTGGATTGAATTCGGATTCTTTGCGGATCACTATCTTTATCAATTCTGGGTCTACATCATACAGCTGACAGTAGTGTTTGATAATATGATCATACTCCTCGCAGACAAACTCTCGGTGTGGTACACTTCCCTGATCGACGGAAGGGATGTTCGTAAACAGAACATTTCCAGTTCTTGTCGTTGAGATTATCTGTCCGAGCAAAAGTAGTATTATCATTGGCAAATATTACACAAGATTCATATTTTGTCAAGAGTTTTTTGACGCTACACGCTACAAAAGGAACGTTACTACCGTTGGTTTCGTTATTCCCGTTAATACCGCTATTCCCGTTCATAACGATAACGAAAGATTACCGTTCGAGTGAAGTCGAGAACCGTAACGAACCCGTATCGTCTGGCGTCAAACGGTTGCGAAAAGCGATACGTTTTCGAAAGACGGTTTCTGTTTTGTGCCGTAAGACGTAGCGGCTTAACGAAACGGGCATCGTAATCCTTGAAAGTAACCGAGTAATTTGTTATTGATATTTCGCAATTCGCAATTTACACAGGACGTTAGGTCCGTTAGTCTCGTTACTCCCGTTACTATCGTTCCCTTTCTCATCTTCATAAGGTCTCATGTTCTGTTGTGCAGAGTTCTCATCTTCTTACCCTCTTAACTTCTGATCTTCTGGTTTAGTTTGTCTCTTGTCTTTTCAATTTCTGGCGCGTCAAGCCTTATCAGTTCTATCCTTCTCCGCTTCTCAACGTCTAATCTTCTGAACTTCTTATTGCCTTAATTTCTGATGTATTATGTTTTCAGTCCCGTGACCTCAAATATTTCTACGGGGCGGCTGATGTTCTTGAGTTCAACAGGCGGGAGTTGCTTTGCTTCAATGAATTCTTTTGTACAAGCATATGTCGACCGGCTGATGATTATCTGGCCCTTCTTTGCCACGTTTTCCAGGCGGGATGCAAGGTTTACTGCAGTGCCGACGACCGTATACTCCATGCGCTTGATACTGCCGATATTGCCTGCGATAACCTCGCCGGTATGGATGCCGATACCGATCTCGAATACTTCCAGCATCGATGCGTCGATTTTGTTACGCCATCGCTCTCTGAGTTGCTGGACGCGTTTCTTCATGCCCAGGGCTGCTTTTATGGCGCGCAGGGCATCGTCCGGATGCGCGACAGGCGCGCCAAAAATGGCCATCACGCAGTCGCCTATGTACTTGTCCAGCGTGCCTTCGTGGGTAAAGACTTCTTCAGACATGCTGCTGAGAAAGTCATTTAGGATTTCCACAGAGGTGATGGTGGGAATTCTCTCGGTCAGCGAGGTGAATCCCCGGATATCGCTGAAGAGAATCGTCGCAGTGCGGTTCTCACCACCCAGAGATACTGCTCTCTTGTCTGACATGATCTCGCTGACGACGCCGGGCGAAAAGAAACGCTGAAGACGCTCGCGTATCCTTTCTTCCTCCTTAACCTTTTCGTACAACTGGGCGTTTTCTATCGCAATTGCCGCCTGATTGGCAAAAGAGGACATGAAATCGATGTCATCACGGTCGAATTTCTTATGGGCAACCGGGTTGTCGAGGTAGATTATGCCGATCCTTTCGTTTTCTTTTGAGATCAATGGCACGCAGACGACCGAGCCGATCGCGTAGCTAATGACACTATCCTGAGTCATGAACCTTTCATCCTTTGTTGCATCCTCGGTGTTGATCGGTTTGCCTGTCTTGAATGCTTGCCATGCAATGCTCTGGCTGATCTCGTGCGTTTTGTCCGGGTCGAGAACACCGCCCATGTTTCTTGCTACCTTAACCTTCAGTATATTGGAAGGTTTGTCATGGAGCATGATGAAACCCCGTCGCGCCTGCAATATTTTGATGGCGAGATCCATGAGTAGGTTGAGTAGTACGTTGAGATCGAAAACAAAATTTATTATTTTACCGACTTCGCAGAGAGTCGAGGCTATTTCCTTGATCTTCTCTACCTCGGTCAGATTTTCCTCGTATTGCCTGAAATGGCTTTCTATCTCGCTGAGCGATTTGAGAATTGTATCTGTGCTTGCCCCCTCACGAATTGCGTTTCTTATTGAATCGATCTTTGCTGGAATGTCGATCTTGGCGCCGATGAGGCGTGCTGGTTTTCTGGGACTCGGTATCTGGTCTAATTTATTCTCGTCGACAAAGGTAACGACCGTGTTACCAAGTTGGATTTCATCACCATAATCCAATCTTGTCTCGGTTACACGAGCACCATTTACAAATGTTCCGTACCGGCTGTGCTCGTCACGTATGTAGTAGAATATCCCTCTTCTTTCAACGGCGGCATGTGTACGCGACACGTAAATATCGTCGAGTACAATGTCGTTATCCGCGCGGCGTCCGAGGGTGATGCGCGGTTTCTCGAGTTTGACTACTCTTGTATCATCTTCTGCTTTATGGACAAAGAATGTCGCCATACGCTACATACTACTTGTCAGCAGAAGAATCATGGTGTGACATATACGTCGTCGAAGTTAGCCTTGGCTTCTTCGGCGGGGTCGTCGGACTTCAGCCAAAGTCCGGAAATTCCGTCAAGCAAAGGAGAGGATGCGTCATCTAAATTGAACAGTTCAGCATAATCCAGATATACTTCAATATTGTTACCGTGTAGGTGAGCAGCGACAAAATACCAGGTATCCGCCGCAAAATTCATGGTATCGGCGATCGCCATCGGGAGGGGGCTGCCGTCGCGGATTTTCACAACGGATATCGAACTGGTGGTGAACTGCACCAGGTAGTAGTTGTTCGCATCCTGGTACCTTAATACAAGGCCGACCCTCCATGCCCAGCCCGACGAGCCCAGTATCTTGATGTTGGCACCAAACCAGAAATCATCGAGTGTATCCCTGACGGCAGCAAAGGAATACGCGCTGGTTGTAGTGTTATTCGTGGCAGTGTATACCATGGGCGCTGAATGCTGGACAGGTTCGCCATAGTCTTCCTGAATTTGCCAGGTGCCGATCAGTTGGCGGAAACCAAATGGTTCCCCGGTACCGGATTGTTCATTCTCAAAATTGAAGTAAAGTTCCTGGAAATACAAGTCGAACGAATCCATGTGTGTATATGACTTTATCTCCACATCTTCGAAATAAAGTGTGCTGTAAAATTGCGCTTCGGCAACCAGTGTGTAAAGACCCGGATCGACCTCGGCAAACTCGTAGTTACCCTCGAAATCGGTTTGTGTGCTGTACTTGTCTTCATCCCCAATCTTCAACTTAACAGTTGCACCTTCAAGGAAAGCCCCGGTGTGGTCGTAAGCCGTGCCAGCCAGGTAACCCTTGTCCGGGTTGTTCGGGTCATAGGGATTATCCCGCGGCGGCTCCAGACACGCCAGCGTTACCAGAAGCGTTAAGCATACCGTCACTAAAAGTCGTCTCATTTTTCCCTCCGCTAGAATTTAAGGTTGTAGCCGATGCGCACTTGTTCTTCATCGAATGAGCAGATGAAGCCGCGGTCTGATTCGAGCAGCGATGTTCTGACCGATGGCTTGTGGAAGATGATATCATAAAGATTGTAAGCATGCACACCGAGGAATAACAACGCGTTGATCAAAGTAATGTTATGCCATAACTTGTATTCTTCATAGGCATCGTCAAATGCGGTCGAGGGCTGGGTCCAGTAAAGGTCCATGTACTTGTCGTGTTTGTTTTCTCTTATTATCGACGAGCCGAGGGTGCTGACGAGGGTAACGCCGTAGGCGATCATCAATTTTGTGCCCTTGCTCTTTTCGCCGCGGTATATTTGACCCCAGCCGGCAACACAGCACGAACGGATCGTCGCGTCAAAGCCACTGATTTCTCCTTTCCCGGGTGGTGCGGCGGGTTCGGTCGGTTCCACCACTGGCGCAGCGGAAATCTCTGCTTTCGCTTCTTCGAATACCTTTATTATTTTGGGCGAAACCGTGGCGGCGTCCAATTCCATTTCTGGATCAAGCGCCAGTGCTTTCTTGAATTGGGTTTTCGCTGTAGTATGGTCCCCGAATGCAACATAGCTGAAAGCCAGGTACTTGTATGCTTCTACCTGGTCGGCATGCTTTAGCTGTTTCAGGTATCGCAGGGCATTCTCCAGCTCCCTTATTGCAGACTCATATTCACCCGTGTAATAATAATCCTTTGCCTTGTTGAGCATGGTCTCGAGCGAATCCTCCGTAACCGACTGCGAGAACCCGATCTGTATCATCAGGCAACTGAACAGTACTATCCTGACTATCCTTATCATGTCACCTCCTCATTTGCGCGCCAACTCAATAGATCTTCTTAATATCTTGTTTGCTTCGATGACAAATACTTCTTCGTGGGGAACGAAAGAAGGATTAATTAACTTCAAAGTATGCCTTCCAGCAGATAACTGGATAGGCTTGGCGATCGGTGTTGTTTCATAGAACTTCCCGTCTATATATACATCAGCCCACGGTTTCACGCTGATCTTGAGGCTGCCCGCAAACGGTTCGAGTTTGACATCAAGCGAAACGGTTTGCCCGGGTTTGAAATTTACGTTTTTTTGCCAGTCCTGGAAATTCGGATTCTCGAGCTTTATTCTATGGTTACCGGATGTGACCTCGATCGACTTGGCGAGGGGTGTTGTTTCGATGTATTTACCATCTATGTATATCTTTGCCCAGGGGTCAACGTTTACTTTAAAATACGATTTCTGCACGGTGCGCCTCGGTTCTCTTTGTTGTGTTCTCGTCAGATTCACCGAAGCCCTGGCTGTTTGCCCCGACTGTATGACCGGCTTGAACTCGTAGGTTTGATAACCGCTTTTCGTTATTTGGACAGTGTGTTGACCGGTAGTGATCTCGTTTATCGTGCATGGAGTCTGTGACCCCGTGTTCTTACCATCGATTGCTACTGCTGCGCCGCTCGGTTGAGAAGTGATGGTGAGGCTGCCAGTGGATACACGGTCGATGTCCTGTATGAGCTGTGCATCCAACGAAAGGGTGTCGCCTCCCTTGACCGTAACATCCCGTTTATACGGTCGGTAACCAGGCTTTCTTACCTCGATTGTATGTTGACCAGCGGCCACGCTGTCGAGTCGCGACGGAGTGTTCATTTTCAGGTCACTGTCGTCAAGATAGATCGAGCCTGGGGCTGGCCTTGAATCTATGAAAATCGAACCGTACATCAATCCTTGCTTGTCGGTTCCGTAGTTCCTGAAAAAGATAACGGCGAATACGATGACTACGAGCACTGCGGCTGTGATTACAGTGAGCCCGACGGGTAATTTCTTTTGCTGCCCCGGCAATTCTTTGCCTGCGGTCCGGGGGACGGTTTTTCTCTTGCGCCTCAGTTCAGAGAGGTGTGTTCTCACATTCGTGTCCTCAGGATCGAGGTACTGGACCTTCTCGAACTCTTTTATCGCATCTTCGATGTTGCCCTTGCCAAGTGTCATGTAGTGATGTCCGCGTTTTAGATATCTATCTTTAGCTTCCTGTATTTTCTGTTTTGAAATGCGATCCGGCTCGGTGATGAATTCACTGATTTTCTTCGACGGTACTTCAATATTGTGTTTCCTGAAGAAGGCATACACGTCATCGCTCACACTGCTTATATTCTGATACCTCTTGTCGGCATCCTTCTGGAGCATTTTCTCGATGATCATGCTGATAGTATCCTCAACAATGGGATTTGCCTCAATCGGTCTGGGTGCCGGGATCGTAAGAATAGCGTGAATGACCGATGAGTAACTTTCACCTTGAAATGGCTTGGTGCCCGTAGCCATCTCGTAGATCACGACGCCGAGCGAGAAAATGTCGGAACGAGTATCGATCCTCTTGCCGACTGCCTGTTCCGGAGACATGTAGGCCGGAGTGCCGACAATGGCACCGGTTACGGTGATGGATGTAAGATCCTGGGCCTGCGCGAGGCCGAAATCCGTGATCTTCACCCTTCCCTCTTTGTTGACCAGAATGTTTGCAGGCTTCAAATCGCGGTGCACTACGCCCTTCTGATGGGCGTGCTCTATCCCCTGGCAGATCTCGTAGACGATCGCCAGCGCGATATCATGGGGGATGAATTTGACTGCATTGATGAGGTCTTTGAGGCTCTTGCCGTCAACATATTCCATCGCGATGTAATAGACCCCTGCCGCCTCGCCGTAGCCCAGGATATCGATGATATTCTGGTGCTTCAGGCTCGCCGCTGCTTGTGCCTCCCTTTCGAAGCGCGTGATAAAGTCCTTATCCTGGGCAAGGTGGCCGTGTAGTATCTTGATCGCGACCGTGTTCCCAGTCCGCATGTCAATGGCCCGGTAGATTGCAGCCATTCCTCCGGTGGCGATAAGTTCTTTTATTTCGTAGTCTTTTATGGTTCGGTTGACCATTTTCTAATGCAATTATACAAATATTCATAATCACGTCAAGCTTTGAACGTATTAACATGCTTAACTTGACAAATATATTTATTTGTGTAAGATTTAACAGTGGAGGTAAAATGATATTGTTGATTATAATCATTGCGGCTATTGTGCTGGCGTTCATTCTTATATACAACAGCCTCGTTGTAAAGAGAACGAGGGTCGATAATGGATGGGCGCAGATCGATGTGCAGCTGAAGCGACGCTACGATTTGATCCCTAATCTTGTTGAGACCGTGAAAGGTTATGCTGCGCACGAAAAAAAGGTGCTCGAGAAGGTTACTGAATTACGTTCACGGGCAATGGGCGCAAGCAGCCCCAAGGAGGCGGCGGAAGCAAATAACATGCTGACGGCGACCCTGAAGAGTCTATTTGCGGTGGCCGAGAATTACCCGCAATTGAAGGCAAATGAGAATTTCATGAAATTACAGGAGGAATTGACCGCGACCGAGAATAAGATAGCTTTCGCCCGTCAATTCTATAACGATGTCGTGATGGATTATAATGCGACTATACAGAAGGTCCCGCAGATGATAATCGCATCGATGTTCAACTTCACTGCCCGTGAGTTCTTCGAAGCGCCTGCCGAGGAGAAAGAAGCGGTGCGGGTCAAGTTTTGATGCGTGAGACATTATACGATCTAATAGCGGCCAACAAGCGCAAGACATTCCTGTTCATAGTCATAACCAGCCTTTTTCTGGGTGTCCTCGGCTATGTCATCGTTCAGGTGCTGGATTGGGGCATTGGTGGCTATGCTTTCTTTGCGCTTTTCATTATTGTCTATAACGTTGTTCTCTATTACAATTCTGACAAAATAGCGCTCAAGGCAACCGGTTCGGTCCCGGCCGACCCCGATGAATTCAGGATGCTCCACAATATCGTTGAGGAAGTGTCTATTGCCGCGGGTACACCCAAGCCGAAGGTCTATATTATGCCAAGTCCGGCTCCCAATGCATTCGCGACCGGCCGCAACCCGCAGAACGCGTCAATCGCCGTCACGACCGGTCTTCTCGAGATAATGAACCGCCAGGAGTTACAGGGTGTTATCGCCCATGAGATGTCACACATCAGGAACTATGACATGCTGCTCATGACCGTGGTCGCCGCGATCGGTGGACTGATAGTGCTCTTGCGTGATTTCTTCCTGCGTTCGATGTTTCTTGGCGGACGCAGGCGGGACCGGCGTAGCGGAAGCCGGGCCGGTTTGATCTTGCTGGTTTTGGGGTTGGTTCTAGCGATCATCGCACCTATTTTTGTTGCTTTGATCCGTTCTGCCATTTCGAGGCAGCGCGAATACCTGGCCGATGCGTCAGGCGCCTATATCACACGTTATCCCCAGGGACTCGCACAGGCGTTGGCAAAACTTCGTGATGCCGGGCAAAAAATGAAACGTGCCTCGGATGCTAATGCGCACTTATTCATCGCAAGTCCGTTCGGCAAAGACAGGTTCGATGTAGCAAGTATGTTCGCAACGCATCCGCCGATAGACAAACGTATAGAAAGATTGAACAACCTAGTCATATGATCATCATTGTGCTGCTCGTTGGTTTCGGCATCGGGGAGAGGCTCCACTACGACGCGAAGTTTTCGTTTCTTAATCTCGGGACCATGACGCTCGAGGTCAGGGATACATTAACTTATGAAGATGTACATTGTTATGATATTTCTTCGGTATTGACGTCGGCGCGGGGTCTGCGGTTTCTATTCAGTATCAACGATACGATAGAAGTCTACACGAGTTCGGACAGTCTATTTCCCTACATGTTCCGCGAGAGAATAAATGAAAGTGGATATCACCGCGCGAGCAATCTTTTTTTCGACCGTGATTCCAATTACGTTAACTATGATGATTCGCTTGTCATCAATACTACTGCAGAAACAAGGGATATCTTGAGCTTCTGGTATTACCTTCGCGGAATCCCTCTTGAGTTGGGGGATACGATCTTGATTGACGTGCATAACGCGCGCGAAAATCACCGTGTAAGATGCGTTGTACAAAAAAGGGAACTGGTTAAGACCAAAGCCGGCGATTATGAAACGATCCTTGTTGAACCACAGACAGAGGGGAAAGGTATATTCGGCGCGAAGGGCGGCATGCAGATATGGTATTCAGAGAAGGATCGGGTACCGGTGCAGATACGTGCGAGCATGAAATTCGGTACTGTGCTGTTCAAGTTGAAGGAGGTTATTGATTAAGAAATTTGCTGTGATACTTGCCGGCGGCAGGGGTGAGCGTTTCTGGCCACTGAGTCAACCCGGTTTTCCAAAACAATTCCTTACGATCTTCGATAACAAACCACTTTTGATCCAGACCCTGCAGCGTATCCAGGGGCATTTTAAGAGAAACGAACGGTTGTTGATAATACCAAAGGAATTGAAAACGGTCACCAGGAAATATACCGGTAGAGAAAATATCGTAGTTGAACCGGTCAGGCGCAATACTGCACCGGCGATTTGTCTTGCCGGGCTTGTCTTGCGGAAAAAATTCGGCAGCGGGGTCATGCATGTTATGCCGGCTGACCATTTGATCAACCCGAGGAACGCTTTTATCAACGCCTTGAAATACGGGCAGAGACTTGCTGAAGACGGGTATCTTGTGACCTACGGCATCCGGCCCGATCGACCCGAGACTGGCTACGGTTATATTAAGCTTGGCCGTAAGATGGGTATTCAGGGCAGGAATAAATCCTACGCAGGCGCTGGATTCACCGAGAAGCCCGACACTAAACGAGCCAGACAGTATGTCCGGAGCCGTCGTCATCTTTGGAACAGCGGGATATTCACGTTCAGCATAGACACGATACTCGGTGAAATAAAGAGTTATGTTCCCGATGTATATCACGGTGTCGAAAAATTCATCGTGCAGCGTAAGGTCCGTCATTTCGAGCGGGTGCCCGACATCTCAATTGACTATGGTGTGATGGAGAAAAGCCGGCGGCTATGTGTTGTCGAAGGTACCTTTGGCTGGGATGACGTTGGTTCATGGTTGGCTCTGGAAAGGTATTTCAAAAAAGATGGTAAGAAAAACGTGCTGGTCGGAGATGCACGCGGTGTTCAGATAGAAGATTCGATTTTGTTCAGCAAGGATCTGCCCTTGCGCGCCTATGATGTCAAAGGTTTGATCGTAATTGTGAGCCCTTATGGTGTTCTGGTCTGCAAGAAGGACCGTGCTCAGGATTTGAAGGAGTTATTTAAGTGACGAATATGAAAAGGAGGAAAAAATGAAGAAGTTGTTATTGCTCGGGTGCATTTTGCTTTTCGTGGTCTGTGCACCGAAGAAAACCACGGTCGAGACTGAAGGCTTGGAGGAGGTCGTCGTCTTTGGAGAAGAAGAACCAGCAACGATGAGCACCGAACCGGTTCTTCCAGCTGAAGAACCACTTCTCCCGCCGCCTCCGGTCGAAGAAGAGCCAATGACACCGGCCGAGGAAGAACTCGTCTTGATCCCGCCTCCTGTCGCTGAGGAGCCGATTCTTCCTGAACGCCCGGTTGCCCAACCCTATGTGCCCACGCAGCCGGTTGCACAAGCTCCCGCTCCACGGAGTATTCTGGGTTTCCGTGTCCAGATATTTGCCTCGAACACTGAAGAAAACGCCTCGCGGGTCGCGACCGATGCACGCGCGGTGTTCACCGATCCCGTATATATCGAGTACGTTGCGCCGTATTACAAAGTCCGTGTGGGTGATTATTTGACCCGTGAAGAGATCGAGCCTCTGAAGAACAAGGCTTTGAGTTTCGGCTACCGCGGTGCGTTCATCGTCGAGACGATGGTGACGCCATAAGCGTAGTGTTTCTGCAAGGGAGTCATTGAGAGAAGAAACTACGCGACCGCGTATTATACTTGCAACCCGGAACCAGTATAAGGTCGCCGAGATCGAGAAGATCATCGGCGATCTGGTTGCGGTGCAACAGTTGAACGATTTACTCAAAATCGATATTCCAGAATGCGGCAGAACCCTTCTGGAGAACAGTCTTGCCAAGGCGGTATTCGTCTACCGGTTACGTGGTCAACCGACACTTGCCGATGATTCCGGGCTTTTCGTGGATGCTCTGGACGGCGAGCCTGGGATATTCTCGGCACGGTATGGCAAAGACGATGAAAGTCGCATAGCGAGATTGTTAAAAAATCTCGCCGACAAAAAGAACCGCAAGGCGGCATTCCGGGCGGTCTTTGTTTACTATTTCGGACATGGTAAGTACGAATCATTTGAGGGCGAGTGCGTAGGTGAGATCTCCCGTGTACATAAAGGCAAACACGGTTTTGGTTACGATCCTGTTTTCATACCTAAGGGATACAAGAAGACTTTTGCCGAATTGGGTCCGGCAACGAAAAACCGCATCAGCCATCGGGCACGTGCGCTGCGGAAGTTCCGAAAATACCTCGAGCAGCAGAAATAGTTGAGTGTAAAAGCTCTCTCTGCTAAGAGTCTTCTATCTCTACTACTTTATCCCTTGATGTTGTACCTTTTATTATGGTAATTGAAGATTTTTTCTTTTTGTAGTATCGGGCAAGTGATTCTATCAGTTCTTTGTTTGCCCTGCCATCCGCGGGCGGGGATATTACCTTAACTTTCAACTGGCTGTTTCCCAGGTCGATAACTTCGTTTTTCTTCGAACGAGGTATGACGCGGATCTGCAAAAACATTACTGCTCTGCCTCGTCTTTTTCTTCTGTGGGCGCCAGTTCAAAATATACCTGTTTTTTCTTGCCTTCGATGGTGGGTGGGGCTAATTGCTGCCCGGCAAGTTCTTTTTCAAGAACCGTATCCTTCTCCGGGATTAATGTGTTACCTGTGGCTACCTTGATGATGGTCCCCGTGGTGTCCATTATCGCACGCACCACCTGCGCCCGCGCCGGAGCCAACATTATCGCCTCATCGGTATCTGTCATTTTATCACGGGTCTCTGCTCTACCGATGGCGGCCGGAGCCTCTTCGAGCTTTTCGGACACCGTCCTTTCCTCAACTGCTTTTGCCATGCGTTTTGCTGTGAACGTTGCGGGTGCCTGGCTTAATTCGGGCTCCGGTATAGATACATTTACTTGCTGCCGCGCCGCGATTTTCTTATAAGCAATACGGTCGGTCACACCGACGATTCTCTTTGAAGGACTTACATCGATGAGAACGACGAGTATGAGTATCGCCACCGCCACCGGCGCGAAAATAGGTGCGAATCTGAACAGACTACGCCGCGGTGCTGGTTTGATCTTGTCCATGACCCGCCGGTTAAGCCCGAAGATGAATTCCCGAGATGGTTCTTCATAGACACCATCCCGGACGCTTTCTTCAATTTTCTGCAGGGCCGATAGTTGTTCCCGGCAAGCCACACAATCCTTCAGGTGCGCTTCCACCCTGGCTTTTTCTCCCTCACTGAGTTCGCCATCAAGATAAGCGCTCAACAACTCAATGGGCAGATCACATTTCATTCTCTAGTACCTCCGTATCTTCGAATATTTGTTTCAATTTAATGCGAGCGCGGGCAAGTCGCGACATCACGGTTCCCTTCGGGATCTTGAGCAGTTTGCCGATCTCGTCGTATGACAGGTCTTCTTCGACCTTGAGTAAAAGGATGACACGTGCGTCCGCCGGCAACCGGGCAAGCGCTCCGTTCAATCGTTCGTGGAGCATCTTCTCCCGGGTCATCTGGACCGGGTCATTACGACCGTTGGACAGAGTTTTCTCTACGTATTCCAGCGGTTCGATATTGCTCCTTCGTTCACGCTTCAGGAAATTTATCGCATTATTCACCCCGATCCTCCTCAACCAGCTGTAAAAAGGTCTGCCGGTCTGGAACTTCTTTATCGAACGATATGCCTTGATGAACGCTTCTTCGACCAGATCCTCGGCATCATCACGGTTAAGCACCATACGGTACATCACCTTGTAGAGAGCCATTTTATAACGCTCAACAATCGGACCAAAGGCATCGCAATCGCCCTTCTTTACCGCTTCGATCAGTGCCTCGTCGCTCTCTATATTACTATACACCGGGAATGGCTAAATATTCCTTGTTGCAGGCAACAATTGATGCACACAGATCGATGCTGATTCAAACAGATGATAGAATCCGTTTGCATCCGCTGTAATCCGTTTATATCTACTATTCCTTTAGGGAATAACCGGCTGGTATCTCAAAGACCTTGTCGTTTATTGGTGTCGTCTCGATCTTGGTGACTTCGCTACGGGTAGTCATGGTGAATGACATGACCCCTCCGCCCATGATCATTTCCATGACGATCTCGAGCGGGAAGCCGTCGATCTCACTGATCTTTTCCTGGAAATCCTCGTAGTTTTTCTTGTTTGCGCCCATCATTCTCGACGAACCGAGTCCTGATTCTGACATGTGTTTCTGGAAATCCTGGATTTCCTTGTACCCCGGAACGTCTTTTGTAACCCACATCGTCTGCTTGAAGGTCGCCGAACCTTCATCGCCGGCTGTTTCCATGGTTACGATGACCTCTTCGCAATCTTTATTGAGAATTTTCTTTGTATTACCGGTTCTGACCACTTTGACATCGGGCATCTCCATTTCCGGTTCTTCGGATTCTTGGGGTTCACCGGTCATTTCTTCCATGCTGTATTGGGTATATTCTTTGTTTTCATGGTCTATCGACCATATGATACCTTTATCGAGCCGGATTATTTTCACATCCGACATGCTGCCCGCCATCGCGTCTTCACCGGTCATTTCCGTCAAAGACCGGTCACCCTTCACGAAAACACGCATCTGGGTTTCGCCTTTCATCCCCATCATGCCCTCAGTATTTGATGTCATTTCATACATAACATCGGCGTACAGTGTAGATGCCAAACAAGATAACAGCGCGAGACAGAATATTTTCATCAAAAGCCTCCTTTGGAGATTATACAACAAACGGATGAGATGTCAATTATTGGTAGAAGGCTGCGCCATCTATGCTCGAAGAAAGGATCGTGTTGGTCCCTGGTGTTGGGTCAAAGTGATACGCGATTAGCGCTGCAACAGCAATCTTTTTATCAATATTGTAGCATAAGTTCCCGGTGGCAGGATACACTTCACCACGCATTTGGATTTGTCAGAGTAGATCTCATCGGGTTCGGGCTTTGAGACCGTAAAGTCGGCGGGGAAGACTATCGCATCGCGGAGAAAATACTTGAACCGCACGCCGCGCAGGCGCATCTTTTGAAGAGCCATCTGCTTCAGGGTGATGCCTTCTTTTGCCAGGACTTTTTCGATGTATTTACCAACCATGCCGGCCAGTTTTGTCTTGTCATTGATCATGGGAATTTGCTTGTCCGCGGCCGTCAGCGGTGCACGCAGTTTTCGGTGGAATATGAATTCGCCCATAGAATATTTTACACTAACATTTTTCTCACTATGTTGTTTCACCAGCCGCGCTAACACTTCGTTGAATATACTGGACTGGTATGCGAGCAGGTAGAGGTTCAAGAACTCACGGTCGATCTTCTTGAGCGCGTTCTTATAGTCGTTAGGGTAGGCAGACAGATATCTCAGTATGGGGCGGTAAAACGGTGGTGCCATTTTCAGACAACCCGGCCAGTCTCGCCAGTGACCCAGGCAGTATTCCTTGAACTTCTTTTCCTGCGTGCTGTCTTCCTTGTACGCGTGGCACATCAGCAGTTTCAGAGCGCCTTGATAATGTTCGAGGATCATTTTCTTGGCGATGAAACCCTGACCGTGGCGTGCCGAACCAAAGCGCTGTTCGTCAAAATAGTTCGGGAAACCGTGCTCGTGGATCTCGTCAGCATTGCGGCGAAGTGTTTCCGTTTCCTTTCCGGTCACGCTTCGGAGCGTGATACAAAAACTATTTCCGCGCATCATTCCAGGATTTACCGCGGTGTTGCTCCTCCCGACGGGTTTGAGGGCGAAATTGTCTTCTTTTATTGTGTGTTTGAAATAGCCCTTGAATGAAAGATACTGTGTGGATTGTGAATAACGATCTTTGAGGCCTGCGCGCGCGAAAAGATTTTTCGACACGTTCGTTTTACGGACGACGAAATCGATGACGTCCAGTGTGTTCCAATACCGCTTTTCGAGTTTCAGTATGGTGTAGGTGCCTTTATCCGAGAAGGGGATGTCGATTAGTTCCTCGACTATGAAGTCCTCTGGCCTTACTTTTATCTTAGTCATTAAGATTGCGGGGATGGCAACCGGAAGGATCTGCTTCGTACTTTCTTCGTCTTTTTTTCTTCTGCGGACGGTGCGGCAATGGTTATTTTCACGAAAAAATTATACTGAATGCGCTGTCGAAGTCAATTCAACCGTTTATGTCATCCAGTATTTTTCTTACTTCATTTTCGTTGATCGGTCCCACGGCGGTTACCGTGTATTGCTTTGTGTCAAAAAATTCTTTGGTTATACTGTTTATTTGATTTTCATCTACTGCGTTGATACGTGCGACGACATCATCGACACTGGCAATTTCCTGTGAGTATACCGCTTCTCTCGCGAGTCGTAACATACGGCTGGTCGAACTTTCCAGGCTGAGCAGCAGGTTACCAGATAGATATGTTTTTGCCAGGTCGATCTCTTCTTTACTGAAGCCTTGCTGGTCAATCTCCTTGAAAATTGCCTTGAGGCGCCGAACGACCTTGGGGATATTTTTCTTGTCGCATATGAAGTAGAATCCTGACACTCCACAGTCGCAATAGAAATCAATGAATGACTGCACGTGATAGACCAGACCGTCCTTTTCGCGCAAACCCTGGAAGAGTCGCGAAGACATGCCACCACCCAGTGCCGTGTTCATTATTGATAATTGGTAGTGCTGGGGCGCCGCGTACTCTACCCCGCGTGTCCCAAACACACAATGAACCTGCGAGACTTCTTTGCGGGATTGCGCCGCGATCTTGCCCAGTTGGTAATCCGGCTGGGTACGTTTCGTCTTGAGCACCTGTTTGGTTTGGAACCTCTGTTTGGCCAGGTTGACGATCTTATCGTAATCATAGTTGCCGCTGAGGGCGATGACCGTTTCCCGGTTCACGAGCTGCTTGTAGCGTTTCTTGGCGTGCGCCGCGTCCATCTGTTTTACCGACTCGATCGTACCGGCAATGGGCCGGCCGAGGGCATGGTCTGGTAGAAGTGTTCTAAAAAAAAGTTCAAATACTGAATCACCCGGGTCGTCACTGCTTGATTTTATTTCCTCGAGAACCACTGATTTCTCTTTTTCCAGATCCCCGCTGTCGATCTTTGATTCCAGAAGTATTTCCGCGATTAGTTCGAATACAAGACCGATGTGTTCTGAAAGGAATTTGGTTATGATTATCAGATTTTCTTTAGTTGTGTATGCGTCGAACGCGCCACCCAGACTTTCCATCATCTTAACGATCTCCAGCGCCGATTTACGGGAGGTACCTTTGAAAAGCATGTGTTCGATGAGATGTGTGATGCCGCTTTCTTTCAAATCCTCGTCCCTGGAGCCGGTGTTAATGAAGAAACCCATAGAGAACGAGTAGAACTTGGGGATTTTTTCGGCGATTATTCTAACGGCTGGGTTAAGTGTGGTAAGAGCGATCTTATTCTTTTCGGATAAGATTAATCCTCCCCTGGTCGTCAATATTTGCCACTTTTACAACAATTTCGTCGCCAACCTTGACGACATCTTCCACTTTCTTCACGCGCTGTCTGGAGAGCTTCGAAATATGTACAAGCCCTTCTTTGCCGGGCAGGATCTCGACGAACGCACCGAAGGTCATTATGCGTGTAACCTTGCCGACATACGTCTTTCCGACCTCGGCCTCCTGTACGATAGTCTGGACTGTTTCCTGAGCTCTTTCCACATTCTGGCGGTCCTCGCCGGCGATCGTTACCTTACCGTCGTCATCGATATCTATCTCAACTTCGTTGTCTGCGATGATCTTGCGTATTACCTTTCCGCCCGGGCCGATCACTTCGCCGATTTTTGCCTTGGGAACGTAGAATACTACGATCTTCGGCGCGTACTTGGAGAGCTCGCTTCGCGGCGTGCTGATCGTGCTGTTCATGACATTCAATATTTCCAGACGCGCATCGCGCGCAAGCTTCATTGCCTCGGCGAGAACGTCGACCGGCAGCCCTTGTATCTTGAGGTCGAGCTGTATCGCAGTTACGCCGTCTTTGGTCCCGGCGACTTTGAAATCCATATCACCGTGGTGGTCTTCATCACCCAGAATATCGGTAAGGAGAACATATTGTGCGTTCTCCTTGATCAAACCCATGGAAATACCTGACACCGCGGTCCTGATCGGCACGCCTGCGTCCATCAGGGCAAGCGATGAACCGCACACGGTTGCCATGGATGAGGAACCGTTCGATTCAAGGATGTTCGAGACCAGTCTTATAGTGTATGGGAATTCAGTTTCTTTGGGTAAGACCGGTATGATCGCCCGCTCGGCAAGCGCGCCGTGTCCGATCTCGCGCCTTCCCGGACCCCGCATTGGTCTGACATCGCCGGTTGAAAACGGAGGAAAATTGTAGTGAAGCATGAATGACTTCGATTCTTCATCAAATATATTATCAATTCTTTGTTCGTCGCTTGCCGTGCCCAGTGTCGTTACGGCGAGACTCTGGGTCTGCCCGCGTGTGAACAGAGCTGAACCGTGGGTTCTCGGCAGAAGTCCTATCTCGCAGGAAACCGGGCGGACATCGGTCAGACCCCGGCCGTCCAATCGCTTTTTTTCCTTAAGCACAGTGTCGCGCATCTTGGCGCGCAGCATTTCTTCAACGACATGTTTTATCTTTGATTCTATCGCCTCATCTTTTTCCTGTAATTTCTCAGAAAGCGTTTTGATTAATTCGTAGGTCGAGTCTTCACGCGTCTCTTTATCTTTGAATTGTAGTATTTGGTCGACGCTATCACCGATCGCATCCTGGATCTCATTGCGGAGCGACTCCTCCATCACCGGACTGACCAGGCTCACCTTTTCCCTGCCTGCATTCTTCACGATTTCTTCTTGGATATCTATGATACGGGCAATCTCCGGCTGGGCTAATTTTATGGCCTCGGTGATTTCTTCTTCGGTGGTTTCTTTTGCGCCACCTTCGATCATGACGACCGAATCTCTCGTACCGGCGACAATGATATTGAGTTTGCTGTCTGCCTGTTGTGCTAGCGTCGGATTGATGACGTACTTCCCGTCGATCAACCCGACTTTCACCGCGGCGATCGGTATTGTATAGGGTATTTCGGACATCAACAGAGCAGTGGCTGCGCCGATTATGCCAAATGCGTCAGGTTCATGCTCAACATCTGACGAAAGGAGATTGGCAATGATCTGTACTTCATTCCTGAATCCTTCGGGGAAAAGCGGACGCAGGGGTCGGTCGATCAAGCGTGATATGAGTATCTCGGCTTCTGACGGTCTGGTTTCCCGTTTTATGAATCCGCCCGGTATCTTGCCCGCGGCAAAAGAAAGCTCTCGGTAATCTACGGTAAGGGGTAGGAAGCCCACGTTTTCTGACGCATCTTGCTTGTATGAAACGGCGACGAGGAGAATCGTGTCCCCATAGCTGACCGTACATGCGGCGGCGGCTTGTTTCGCCACCCGACCGGTCTCAAGACTTAACTTTTTTTCCCCAACCTGGAGTGATACGGAGTACAAACTAACCTCTTAAATCCAGTGTTTTGACAATTTCAAGGTACTTGCTGCGGTCCTTTTTCATCAAATAATTGAGGTGACGGCGCCGATCATTGACCATCTTTATCAGGCCGCGCCTCGAATGTCGATCCTTGGGAAACTGTTTGAGATGGTCAGAGAGGTTCTTTATTCGCTCGGTCAATATCGCTATCTGCACTTCCGGCGATCCGGTATCCTTGCCGTGTCGCTTGTAATTCTGGATTACTTCACTCTTCTTGTTCCTGTCTAACGTCATAATTGAATCTCCTTTAACTAATTATCCACATATTTGGGAAAAAGTCAAGTAGAATGCGGAACATCAACGGGTGCAATTGACACTATGGCGTATTTCTGTATAATTATTGTCCGATGCACAGAAATCATGCGAATTGGGGATGGCAGGCAGCACAAATGCCTGGGTGCGAATTTCCATGATATTGGTGAACGATAGAAAAAGGAGGATAATATGAAGATTTTGGTCTTTGGTGGTTCTGGCAAGATCGGCTCAGCAGTCGCCTGGGATCTTGCTCCTGATAATGAAGTTGAAACGATCGGTATTGTGGGCCGGCACATGGAGACGCTACAGCAGGTGAAGGAATGGGTTGGCAGCGACAAGATTATTCCCCATATTCTCGATATCAACGACAGAGAAGCGGCCATTGCTTTGATGAAGCAGTATGATGTTGGAGTTTTGACCTTACCCAACCGTCAGACGAGTTACAAGGTGGTGCATCTGGCGATTGAAGCGGGACTGAATATCGTGGATACCATCGAAGAGTTTCATCGCACGCCTGATGAGTATGAGACCGAAGGGTTAGAAGTACCTGAGGGCATGAAGCTGGCAGATTATGGTGAATGGTTGCACAAAAGAGCGTGTGAAAATAACGTGACTTTCGTTGACGGAATGGGTTTCGCTCCAGGACTGAGCAACATAACCCTGGGCGACGGGATCAGGAAGATTGATGTTGCGGAAAAAGCAGTGGCTCGGGTCGGCGGTATTCCATCGAAAGATGCCGCGGCAAAACATCCTCTTCGTTACATGATCACCTGGGCCTTCGAACATGTGTTGAGAGAGTATATGATAAAGCTCAATGTCATAAGAGGCGGCAGGATCGTTGAGGTTAATGCGGCTACCGATCTCGAGAGTTTCCGGTTCAATAAGTTTGGAAAAGACGAGGAGTTACAGTGCGCTGTCACTCCTGGCATGCCGAGTTTTCTGTTCACGCGGAAACAGCTGAAGGAATTCGCCGAGAAAACGGTACGGTGGCCCGGGCATTGGCAGGGTGTCCACACACTAAAGGACTGCGGCATGCTCGACGTCGAGCCGGTGGATTTTAAGGGAGCGAAGATAGTGCCAAGGGAATTTCTGCTTTCGATCATCACACCGAGGTTGATCCCGAATGAGGGTGAAGGCGATGTCTGTGTAATGTACAATACGCTTGAAGGCAAGAAAGATGGCAAGGATGTGAAGATCGAGTATTTCATGTGGGATGAGCCTGACACGAAGCACAACATATCATCGATGATGCGGGTTACTGGTTATCCAATGGCAATAACCGCGCGGATGATCGGAAAGGGTGAGATCAAGGCAAAGGGAATAGTTGCTCCGGAAGATGCCGTGACCCCTGAGCTCTACAAGAAGTTCATCGAAGAATTGAAGAAACGCAATATCGAGATACTCGAGGTTGCGGGATAATCCGCGCTACAGGAAATTCCGGATAGAACAGCGGTATGTCAGGCATCGTATTCTTTAGGACAAAGAATATAAGCGATCTCTCAAGATTCTACACGGAGCAGATCGGCATGGCGATATGGCTGCGGCAGGAAGACTGCATAATTCTCCGTCATGGTAACATGCTATTGGGATTCTGCACGCGGGAGGAGGTAGAGCGTGCAGGCATGATTACATTCGTCTACGAGACCCGAAGAGAAGTTGATGAGATGTATGAAAAACTCATTGATATTGCTACAACACAACCAAGGGAGAATGAAAAATACAATATCTATCAATTCTTTGCACAGGATCCTGAGGGTCGAGCTCTTGAATTCCAGCATTTCCTCCATCCGGTCGCGCTCTGAACCTTGAAGTAATTTTGAGTCGGCTAATGGCAGACGGCAGTATCTCCGGAACCCCCGCTTAATGCATAATACGAAGCTATCGGTTATTCTCAATTGCGCCTTCGGCACAGCATTTGGATTTTTGCTTTTCAGGTTGACACTCGGTCCTGCATTTCAATATCCCGCGCTTTACATGCGGTACGTATGGTATCTATTATATCCCGTGCAATACATGAGAAACTTCACCGATCAAAGCATCTACATCTTGTTCTACGTCCTCCTGTGTTCGTATATACTGATCACAAATGTCCTCGTATACGAAACTCCTTTGGGAAAAACCGTGCTTAAGATGTTGTTCTGGATGGGCGTTCTTGCTCTGCCTTTTCTTCCTTTTGGCATTGAGTACATGTCACTGTCGCGTTACACAACCAGAATAACCAGTTACACATTACGCTTGATACCATTCATTGGTTTGTTGGCGTGGTTTTTCCTGGTTAATCGTTTCTATTTCAGACAGAACTACTTAGTTGCCGGCGCCTGGGCTTTTGTGAACTTTCTTCTTATCATTGTTGTCATTACCCTGGCCGACTTGTTGCCCATGTTGAAAACGAGGATGTTCTTCAGCGCGCTGGGTTATCGTGCTTCACTCGCTAACACGTTCCTGAGCACGATGCCCGTGATCGCCTTACTTGTGGCAATAGCGCTCGCGGTGTTTTACGTTTTTGTGTTCGATCGTCAGTTCCTCCGTGTCCCGCGTGCGCAAAACAAAAGATCGAATGTTTTGACTCCGGTATTTCTTTCGATCGCCTTCTTTCTGGTGCTCATGATCATACGCGATGATTTTCGAAGATACAGGTATTTCAATTATCAAGGTGGTATTGCAACGGTGTACTTTGCCGCCTACGATGACCGGCAGATGCTTTCATTCGACCAGAATAAGTTCACTCTCTCCAGTGGCCGCCAGAGTGTATTCTATCCGTTCGGTAGGTTCAATGTTCGGGACACGTTGCGTAAACATTCGGAGGAAATTTTACGTATGAAGATTATCGAAGGGTTGGATTATTACCGACTTGCTAGAATCATCGCGATAATCGCATACGGTCCGCGTGACACAGTAGTATACAAACGACTGAGGCCGGTGATCGCTGGCAGGCGATACCGGATTCCCGAGGAATTCTCGGTTTGGGCGGGGTATTTAGATAAGAGATATTCATCGTCTGATAATGACATGGTCGTCACGGGATGGGTTCACGTCAACGGCAGGCCTCTGGGTGGAATCGAATTCATCGTGAACAGGGTGTCACGTGAAGAGAAAAGAGCTGTAGTGCCGGTTTGGCATGACCACACAGACTCGAATGGAAGATTCGAATTTTCATGCTACAAGGATGCTGGGTTAGATAAAGCATACTATCAGGTGAATTTCTCCCTACCGGATACTATGATCGGCAAAGATATCCACTTGCTAAAGGTGACCCACGCCATACCGGTATTCTCCGGACCTGGAGAATACACGCTCGACACGCTCAGTGTTGAGTTCACGCGGCACGAACGTACATCATTTCGTAAAGGGCTGACGGTGCAGGCTTCTTCCGAACTTGATTCTTTTCTGCTTTCCTTGCCGGACTTGGGGATGGGGTTCCAGGCCAAGCTGGTCAGTGCGGTTTTGGAGTCGGGGGAGCTAAAGGATATTAAGCTTGAATACGTGCTTCCAGAAATGGATTCGAGCACGCAATTTTTGCTCGTTGAACAGATGAAGGCATCGAGACTTTACCTGAAGGAAGCGGATGGCGAAGCGGCGATAATCATATACTGACACCATCGCTTGAGTTCGAACCTGTATTATACCCAGAAGATCTGCTATCTTTTAAGGAATTTCGCCAGATAGTCGTATTCTATATTGACCTTTGTGCCAATTCGCAGACTGCCGAGGGCAGTGTGTTTGAGCGTATAGGGTATCAGGGAAACCGACAGTATGTTCTTGCCGATGGATGAGACGGTAAGGCTGGCGCCGTCGATACCGATCGAACCTTTGGGTACTACGTAGACAGCATACTTCGGGTCAATCTCGAAAGAGTATTCATTTGATTTGATTCTGACCAATCTTCCGACGTCGTCGACGTGACCGAGCATTATGTGTCCCCCCAGACGGTCACCGATTCGCATGGCGCGTTCGAGGTTGATGTGATCACCGGCGTGCCAGTTTCTCAACGTGGTCACGCCGAGCGTCTGCTGCATCGCATCGACGGTGAATCCGTTTTTGATGACATCGGTTACGGTGAGGCAGATACCCTGAATCGCGATGCTGTCACCATTTTCGACCTGCAGTCTAGACATGATCTTTATCTTCTGGACTCTGGATCTGGTGATTGAAATGATCTTTCCTTTTTCTTCAATTATTCCGGTAAACATGATATAGTTGATCCTCCCCAATGAGTTCTGACTTCTTTTTCTCGATGATCTTGCCGGCGAGCGGGACCTCAATGCCCTTGCTCACCGTGACTGGCGCGACAAATACATACAAATCATCGTATGTTTTCTCTTGAAGGAAATTAGTGAAGGTTTCGCCGCCGCCTTCAACAAGCATCGAGCCTATCTTGAGCATGCCGATCTTTCGGAGCAGGTCTGCGGTCGGATGTTTGTTCCCATCGAGATGGACCATTTCAATACCCAGTTTCTGTAATTCGCCGGCTTTCGTGCGGTCTGTATCTACTTTCGCGAAGACGATACGGCGGGCATTGGGCGCGAGCACGTTCGCGTTCAGCGGGATCTTCAGATCCGGGTCCAGGATAATCCGTGCTGGATTGTGTCTTCCTACCAGACGGTCGGTCAGGAATGGATTGTCAGTGAGCACGGTGTTGATCCCCACCAGCACCGCGCCAACCCGGTTCCGCAATGCATGGACATAGCGGCGCGATGGTTCAGAGGTCACGTACTTGCCGTTGAAACCAGATATTCTGAAGTTCTTTGTATATGCTATTTTCAGGGTCACATACGGGGTCCGTGTTTTGATGTATTTCCTATACCAGAGATTCAAATCCAGGGAGTGGGCGGATGGGGCCAAACATGCTACAGGTATATTCTTGCTGCGCAGAATCTCAACACTCTTACCGTCAACCGCCGGATTTGGGTCTGTCTCGGCGATGAAAACACGTTTTATACCTGCCTTTATTATGGCATCGACGCACGGCGGAGTATAGCCTTGCGTACAGCAAGGTTCCAGGTTTACGTAGAGGTCTGCGCCTCTTGTGTTTGCCCCGGCTTCGGTGATTGCCACAACCTCGGCGTGGGCTTCGCCAATTCTGCGGTGGAATCCTCTTCCCACGATGTTGCCGTCCTTCACCACGAGCGCCCCAACCAAAGGATTGATGCCGGTTTGCCCCCAACCCTTTGAAGCAAGTGTCATGGCATGCTGCATGTACATTCGGTCATAATCGCAGGAAATGTCCATATTTTTCGCAATTATAACCGCATGTATGTTGAAGTCAAGAACACAGCATTTCGTTACTTCAGCGTAGCACGTCATCAGTATAGGTATGTCTGCAGCGAAGCATGTCTACAGCATCAAACCACGCGAAACGCATCACGCCATACGCTTGATGCTGGATACGGAAGATTTTGATTTCGTTAGGTTCGTTAATCTCGTTATTATCGTTAGTTCCGTTATTTTTGTTCCGTTGCTCATCTTCCTAACCTCTTATCTTCGCAGCTTCTGCCTTTCTAGTTTCACTGATGCTCCGTGGCGCCGAGCCCAGCATTAGTATGTCTTCAGCCGAAGGCATGACTTCAGTGAAAACGTGGCTTCAGTCCGATGTGAGGATGTGTCTTCAGCGAAGCGTGTCTTCAGGGTATTCTGTATTTCTGTGCTTCAGTGTATTTTATGTTCTGTGTTTCAGTGTTCAGCAGATCCGTGGGAGACCCTCAGCTTCCATCTGGATCAGCGGGTGAGTGCCGCCAATTGCCGTACGCAACCACACGCCCTGCGGTTCGTTGACTACTTCACCGATGATCGCAGCGTGCTTGCCCAGCGGGTGGACGCGCATGATGTTCAGAATTCGTTCAGACCTTCTCCTGTCGACGAAAGCGACCAGCTTACCTTCATTGGCGATGTACAGGGGATCAAGGCCGAGTATTTCACTCGCGCCCCTGACCTGTTTTCTTATTGGCAACGCGGTTTCTTGGATGACGATGCCTTTACGGGTACCTTCCAATGTTTCATTAAGAACCGACACGACTCCCCCGCGCGTCGGGTCCCGCATGAAGTGCACGGCTGGTCCTGCCTTGAGAATTTCACGGACGAGACCGTGTAGCGCAGCTACATCACTCTTAACACTGAATTTGAGCCCCAGGTTCAAGCGTTCATTCATGATCGCGATGCCGTGATCACCGATGGTGCCGCTGAGCATGACATGGTCACCGACACGTATTCTATTCTTACTGATGCTTTGTTTAATGATCCCGACGCCTGACGTTGTGATGAATAGCTTGTCGGCTTTGCCTTTTTCAACCACCTTTGTATCACCGCATACCACGTTCACGCCAGCGGCACGCGCCGTCCGCGCGGCCGATTTCAGGATTCTTTCGAGATCGGAGAACTTGAAGCCTTCCTCGATTATCAGAGCTAGTGACAGCGATTTGGGTATTGCGCCTTTGACGGCGAGGTCGTTTATCGTTCCGCAAATCGCCAGTTTTCCGATATCGCCTCCCGGAAAGAATATCGGATCGACAACGTACGAATCAGTAGTGAACGCAATTTTTTGTCTCGCTGCCGGTAATTCCGCGGCGTCCTCGAGACGTTTTAGGATCTCGCTGTCGAAATATTTGAGAATTACATCACGGATTAATTTTGAAGTGAGCAACCCGCCCGAACCGTGACCCAGACGGACTTTATCTTCTGTCATTTTGGTTTTCAACGGCGGTCTTCGTTTTTCGTCTTTCGGTTGCAAAAAGCGAATCGGATAACGGTTTCGTCTTTCGAACCCGCACTTCGATAAACATATCGCTCCTCGAAACGGTCCAACATAAAACGAGTATTATCGTGCATCCAAACTCATTAGCCGTTAACTAGTAGTTGATATGTATCGCGCAAGAATCCGCGGGCAGCGAAGTTTTCTTTGAACCGCCCCAGGCCCCAGTTAGGCGTCATGTTAAGTGTGAAGGTCCCCAGATCAAGGTACTTGTATCCCTGATCGCGCCCCCACTTGATGACTTCGTAGAAAAGCAGGTTCACCGGACGGTAGTTTTGATACTTCTCATCGTGACTTATGTAAAAGGCGAGTATTACTCTGGGGTTGGTGACGAACAAAACCATTCCACCAACCATTCTTTCCTTTACGAAAGCGCCAAAGAGCATGATATCCTTCGGAAACATCTTCTTGAGTTTATTCAATTCGTCGAGCGAATGGGTAGGCGTCACATTATGGCGCATTCCCAGATTATGTTTCAGGATGTCATAGAAACCAGCATAGTCATCAGTGAACATCACCCTTACCCCTTCCCGGATGGCTTTTTTGGTAGATCGCCGAGCGTCGCCGTGGAATGTCGCCAGTGGTTCGGCCATGTCAAGAGGTATCACTGCGGTCACGTCTCTTTTTAAGTAGCTGAAATTGTTTTTCATCAATGCAAAATCGATATACTGATTAGGGTTACGGTAATAAATGAGCGGCGGTTGAGTGAGGATGATTTTCTCACATCGTTGCGCTTTGAAATACTCAACAACATGCTCAACCATCAGGTATATCGTATGAATGCCGAGGTCATCCTTGAGTACGAAACCTCCGTAGGATGCTCCCTGATGAGAAATTATCATAGTATCTTTTTCAACGGCAGGGAACACGGCGATGATATTGCCGCGTTCAGTTATTATCAGGTGATGGTTCTTGAAACGACCTGCCGGATGATAGTCAAGGAAGTCGTGGCTGTGGAAGATTGTCCCGTTGTTTGATTGCGCTACGAAATCCTCCCAGTGCTTGCGGTCTCTTTCGCTGAACTTGTTTATTTCCATGTAATCTTGAGTATAGCTATACGAGTAAAAATGTCAATGATGGCACAATGCGTAGGCATTTCGGATAATTGTTAGACTTGATTTTCGCGTGTTGTTCAATATAATCTGGACAAAAATCCGGCATATATGCTTAAGAAGACTTCACTTATCATCGCAATTCTTTATCTCATAAGAGGTAAGACAAAGGATCTCCTTTGAAAAAGCGCTATCTCTTCCTCGATATGCTCAGGGCTCTGGCAGTTGCCGAGATGATTCACGGCCATAGCCTTGAAGGTCTTTTAGACACTGCCCTGCGGAGTACCCCGTTCTTCGTTAACTGGACGCACGTGCGTGGTTATACCGCGCCTGTTTTTCTGTTTGCTGCGGGTTTTGCTTTTGCCCTTGCCACGCTGCCCAGGGTCGATGAGTACTCGAAGTTCTCCAAAACTCTGCTGACGAGATTGCGGCGGCTCTTTTTTGTAGTCTTGCTTGGTTATTTGATGTATTTACCCTATTTCTCACTGCGCCAGACGATTCTTTCAATTGGGACATCCGGGTGGGACAATCTCCTGAGGGTCGATATTCTGCGGTGTATCGGAGTTTCGGCTCTTTTCCTGCAGTTGTGGTTTCTGCTGAAGCCTAAGCGTATTGCTACATGGATAGTCGTCGGAGCGATCACAATTGCGTTGCCGATTTTGACGCCGGTTGTGCGACAGAGCGATTTTGTTCTGAATCTCCCGGCTTTCATCAGATACTATTTTGTCGACTCGCGGTTTCCACTCTTTTACTATGCTTCGTTCCTCTTCCTCGGGTTCATGCTGGGATCTTTGTTTACTAACCGCCAGGGTTCCTGGCTGAAATATTCAGTGATAGCTGCAGTACTGCTCATTCTTTTCGGACAGGTCTTGAACTGGTCAGGGGCGTTATACGCGCTGCGCGGTTTCATTACCAGGGGCGGTGTGATAATACTACTTACGGTGCTGCTTGAGAGGGGGGAGAGACTATGGGAACGCATGCCCCGGGCAGTCAAATATTTTGGCAAAGAATCGCTCGTGGTTTATGTAGTGCACCTCATGATCATTTATGGTTCAGTGCTCAACAGAGGTCTGGTATCTTACTGGGGGCGGACGTTGTCCTATTCTGAGGTCTACCTGTTCGTTGTGTGGTTGTTTGCTGCGATGGTGATCCTTGCCTATTTCTGGCATAAGCTGAAACTTGAACACATGCCGGTCGCGCATTGGGTGAAAAATACCATATACTGGTCATTTCTGGCTCTCTTCTTGTTGAAGCCGCATTAGCTAAAACGCTTGAAATTACGGCATTTTCTCGCTGGCTTGACCGAATTCATTGACCGATTGTCTGTTCACCCTTGACAAAGAGGATTTTTTTGTTATAATATAGTTGCTAATAGCAATTGTTGTTATTAGCAATAAAGGTGAATCAGATATGAGCAAAAAGCTATTTGAACTTATTATTATGCTGATGAAAAAATGCCAGCTGACCGAAACTAAGATCAGAAATGAATTTGGTCTTTCGGCAGCAGAATACAACGCGCTCCTGACGATCAGACGCGACGAGAAAATGTTGTGTAACGCGTTTTCGGAGAAGATGGGTCTTTCTGCATCCAGGGGCAGCCGGATCATCGACCGCCTCAAGAAGAAAGGATTCGTCAAGGGCGAGGCAGTACCTGATGACCGTAGGATTCTCAAAATTTCAATGACCGATAAGGGTATAGAGTTGAAGAACCTTATCGGCAAGAGAATGGATGAATGCGAAAACAATATATTGGGTAAGTTATCGACACAGCAGCGTGAGGATGTACGCAACGCACTCGAGATGCTGTCGGAGATAATGTAGTCGAAAGGACGTTTATGAAGGGAAGAGAAATCGCCGAAGCAACTGTGGTCAATTATGCACAGATGTTTGACCTCTCACTCACTAAGGACAAAATGATGGACATGATGCCCGGGCTCCTGCTCTTTCTCGCCCGGCGACCCGAGATGATTACACAGGTATTGGAGAGAATGCTTCCGATGATGGAGCAAATGAATATCGAAGTCAGTCACGATCTATTGATAGAGATGATGCCGTCTGTAGTCAAGGCTGTGAATATGGAACCGGGATTGGGAGGCGATGTCTTCAAGAGAATGGTCCCGATGATGGATGCGTTCAAACTCAAGATGAACTTCTATGTTATGAAAAATGTCATGGGTATGATGATGTTGATGATGATGCGCCATCCGACGGCAATTCCCGGTATGATGAAAGTGATGCCCAAGATGATGGATTTCAGTTTCTACACAAATTTTACGAGTAAGATAAAAGGAGTATTCCATGCACGAAACAAATAGGGATTGGCTGCCTGGTTTCGATAAGAAATTTGCCGAACTCACCCATCAGATGGTAAAAGATCTGGAAAAATGCCTGCAGTGCGGTAAGTGCACCGGACAGTGCCCGGCAGCGAAGTTATCTTCATACAACCCGAGAGAGATCATACGCGATCTGCGCATGGGCAACGTGGAAAAAGTGATCAGCAGCCACGAATTATGGTTGTGTTTTTTCTGCAGCGGCTGTTACGCAGTGTGCCCGCGGGACATAAATTTCCCGTTCGCGATTTCCATGTTGCGCTATGCTGCGCTCGCGCAGGGATACGGCTGGGAAGAAGTGAAGAAGATTAAGGACCCGTATGCTCAGGATTATTACAATACAGGTCTCTCGGTGAATATCAACGAGAGGAATATCGGCGTTAAAAGAGAGATCGCGAAGAATTCAGGAACCGATGGTCGGATCGAAACGGTACGCAAAAAGATGGGTTTGCCGCCCAAGAGACAGGTGTCGGAACGCGCGATGAGCGAGATCAAGTTCATCGCCGATGCGACGGGAATGACCGATCTGTTCAAAGAAATAGACAAGAAACAGGCGAAAGAGAAGAAATGGAACTACGGCAGTGCGGCTGACATGGTTAAGGTTAAGAAGGGGCCGAATCAGAAATTCATCGACGTTGAGGAAGAAGATAAGGAAAAGATATGTTGAGGAGGATTTAAGCATGCCACGCCAGGAAATATTAGAGAAAACAAAATTGTCAGACAGGATGTTTCTGTTCCAACCATGCGTCGGGAGTAACAAATACCCCGGCTTGATCACCGCATCGATCGAATTCTTCCGCAAGCTCGGGATCGAACTCGTGACCAGTGATGATCAAACATGCTGTGGAGGTTTCCTGACCTTCACCAATGTTGCCCAGCCGACGAGCACAATGCCCGCAGTGGCGCGTAATATCGCGGTGGCCGAGGAAATGGGTTTGGATATTCTTACGCTGTGCAATGGATGTCATACATTCCTGACTGAATTTTCACATTTTATGAATGACCGTCCACCCGTGAAAAACGTGGTCAATGTGATATTATCCATGATCGGCCGCGAGTACAAGGGTAATCAGGACATATACCATTCGCTGGAGATAATCTACAAGCTGAAGGAGCGTATCCGGGCAAACGTGACCCGGCCGCTCAATGGTATGAAATTCGCCACTCATTACGGATGCCACTACTTGAACGGCTTCAAGAAAACCGCTTTAGATGATCCTCACATGCCGACGATCATGGAAGAACTTATCGAGGCTATGGGCGGTGAGATCGCGGAGTACGGCGAGAACAGGACTTGCTGCGGCACGGGTTTGACACAGATCATCATCAACAAGGAGGAATTGTCGCTGCCGCATACGAAGATGAAACTGGACAATCTGAACGCGGCTGAGCCGGACGCAGTAGTTGTCGTCTGTCCGTACTGTCTTGCCCAGATCGACAGGATGCAGCAGAAATTGAACTACCGCCGATCGGGCAAGTACCGGGTACCGGTCATTCATCTGGTTCAACTCATCGGACTGGCACTCGGAGTCGATATCGTGAAACTTGGTTTTGATGCGCACGCGATCAGCTTCAAAGATTTCTTGAAGAAATTCGATTCGATCCACGCGAAAGCAGAGGTGCATAATGGCTAAGGTTGGTGTATTCGTATGTCATTGCGGGGTAAACATCGCGGCCAAGGTGGATGTGAAGAAGGTCGTCGACACGCTGAAAGATATGCCTGAGGTCGGCTTCGCTCAAGAATACAAATTCATGTGCTCTTCACCCGGGCAAGAACTTATCAGAAAAGCGATCAAGGATAACAACATTAACCGTGTAGTCGTTGCTGCCTGTTCACCGCGCATGCATCTACCAACTTTCCAGAAAGCACTGGCGAGCGAAGGATTGAACCCGTATCTCGTCTCCATGGCGAATATCCGCGAACAGTGCAGCTGGGTGACCGATGATCCGGCTGAGGCTACGCAGAAAGCGATCGACCTTGTAGCACGGCAGATAAAGCGGGTTGTGCACCAGGACCCCCTGGATGAGATTTACGTGCCCATGACCAAGACCGCTCTGGTCATCGGCGGGGGTATTGCCGGCATCCAGGCGGCGCTCGATATCGCGGACGGTAATCGCAAGGTAATTCTCGTGGAGAAGAGCCCGAGCATTGGCGGCCGCATGGCACAGCTTGACGAGACTTTTCCGACACTGGACTGCAGTCAGTGTATTCTGACCCCGAAGATGGTCGAGGCAGCACAGCATCCGAACATCGAGATCCGGGTCAATTCAGAAGTGAAAAAAGTTGATGGTTACGTAGGCAACTTTGAAGTTACCATTGAGAAAAAAGCGACGTATGTCGACGCGCAAAAGTGTATTGGTTGCGGAATTTGCCAGGAGAAGTGTCCGGTCAAGACAGTGCCGGATGACTTCAATGCCGGGCTGAACACGCGCGCCGCCATCGCCATTCCTTTCCCTCAGGCAGTACCTGCGATCCCAGTTATTGAAGCAGATTACTGCAAGAAACTGATTGAGAACAAGTGCGGTGTGTGTGCGAAAATATGCCCGGCCGAAGCAGTAGTTTATGATGACACTCCCAAACAGGAGACGGTGAATGTTGGTGCCATTGTTGTCGCCACCGGATACAGGGAAATGGACCCGGCAGTATACACAGAATACGGGGGCATGAAGTATCCCGACGTCATTACTGGCATGCAGTTCGAACGTCTCATTTCGTCGACCGGTCCGACCGGTGGCGAGTTGAAACGACCGAGCGACGGTAAGATACCCAAGACCGTGGTTTTCGTTCAGTGCGTGGGCAGCCGTGATGAATCAAAAGCACATGCTTATTGCAGTGGTATATGTTGTATGTATACGGCCAAGCACACGATGCTATACAAACACCACGTACCTGACGGCCAGGCGTACGTGAGTTACATCGACGTGCGGGCGCCGGGAAAGACCTACGAAGAGTTCGTCAGAAGGGCGATCGAAGAGGAAGATGTGAGATATCTACGTGGTCGTGTGGCGAAGATCCGTCGTCTGCAGAACGGGCAGTATCGTGTCTACACCGAAGATACGCTGGTCGGAAGAGCCGTGCATATCGACGCGGACATGGTCGTTCTTGCGAGCGCGGTAGAACCTCAGAAAGACGCGGTGGGATTGGCTCAGATCCTTGGTATCGCCTGCGATGCGGATGGTTTCTACACCGAAGCACATCCAAAATTGAAGCCCATCGAAACTGCGAGTGCTGGTGTTTTCCTTGCTGGCGCATGTCAGGGTCCGAAGGACATACCGGCGAGCGTCCAGCAGGGCAGCGCGGCAGCCAGCAAAGTTCTCGCTTTATTTGCCAAGGACACAATGGTCAAGTCGCCCCAGATCGCTGCCGTTGACCCGACTGCCTGTACCGGTTGCCTTACCTGCTCGTATGTCTGCCACTACTCGGCGATCGAGGAAAAAGAGTTTGGCAAACGGCGCGTTGCCGAGATCATTCCCGGCAAGTGTCAGGGGTGCGGTGCATGCGTGGCAACGTGCAAAGGAAAGGCGATTACGCTAGCCGGATTCAGCGACGATGAGATCTACGAGGAGATCGTATCATGCAGATAGAAAAAGAACCAAAAATCCTGGCAATCTTGTGCAAATGGTGCAGCTACGCAGGAGCCGATCTGGCAGGCACGAGCCGTTTCGCCTACCCGGCAAATGTCAGGATCGTCCAGGTTCCGTGTTCGGGCAGGGTCGATCCGATAATGATATTCAAGGCATTTGTTGAAGGCTACGATGGCGTTATGGTGAGTGGTTGCCATCCGGGCGATTGCCACTACACTACGGGGAATTATCACGCGCGTCGCAGGATAGCGGTTGCCCGTCGGTTGCTTGAGTTTGTGGGCGTGCATCCTGACCGCATGCATTTTACCTGGATCTCCGCGGCCGAAGGCAAGAAATTCGCCGAGGTTTGTTCCCGTTTCACGGATAAACTAAAGAACCTGTCCGGAACCGAAAAGACACTCGCGCGGAAGGAGCTCGCGACATGAACGAGATGAGAAACAAGATCGAGGAACTTTTCAAGAACGGAGAGATCGATGCAGTGCTCGGTTATCGCGAGGATCCAGCAACCGGTGAAGTTAAGGCGGCTGTCTTCAAGAAGGATGAAGCACTCGATGATATGGTCTTCGACGGAAGATGTGTGCAGAATTTGGTTAATTACTTGCCCACCCTTGTAGCACGATACAGGAAAGTCGGTATCGTATTGAAAGGGTGTGACGGGCGTTCACTGGTAACCCAACTGGTTGAGCACCGTATAAACAAAAACCAGATAGTCGCGCTTGGCGTTGGGTGCGAAGGCGTGAAGTTAGATGGTAAAGAAGCGGACAAGTGTGATGATTGCGCTACCAGCATGTCGCCGATCGCCGATTATGAATTCGGCGAGAAAAAGCACAAGAAAGAACCGGCGTTTTCGAAGGTTGAAGAAATAGAGAAGATGTCGCCGGCTGAACGCTGGAAATTCTTCGCTGATTATTTCGCAAGATGCGAACGTTGTTACGCGTGCCGGCAGATCTGTCCTTCCTGCTATTGTGAGATCTGCGTTGCAGACCAGCAGGAACCAAAGTGGATTGAACCCTCGGCAAAACTCTCGGCCAATACCATGTGGCATCTGATCAGAGCATATCATCTGGCCGGACGCTGTGCGGATTGCGGAGAGTGTGAGCGTGTATGCCCGCAGGAGATCCCGATGAGACTTCTGAATAACGCACTGGAAAAAGCCGTCCATGAATTATTCGACGTCCGTCCCGGGACGGTGCCCGATGAGATTCCACCACTTGTCGTGTTGAGCAAGGAAGACCCGGATACGATTCTGGAGGGCAAAAATGAATAAGTGGCATAAGATGAAGCGAACCGATCTGCAGAAATTCGTCTCCCGGCTTGCGGAAAAGTGGGAGGTATGGGTGCCTTACCGCGCAGACGGCAAGTGGGAATTCGGCATTTACGATGCCATGAAGGATCTGGATTTTCCGGAGAGTATAATACACGTTTCGCTGAAGAGCCTGTTCTTCCCCAAGCGGCGTCCCGTAGCCAAATACGAAGAGGATAGCAAGTGGTCTCTGCAGGCTGTCGTTCCGGAAGACAGACCGCGTATCGTCATTGGTCTGCATCCTTGTGATGTTGCCGGCATCGAATACATGGACAAGGTTTTCTTGAAATCCGAACATAAGGATGCGATGTACGAAGCGGAACGAGAACGTACTATGTTGATCGGTATGATCTGCAGCGAGATGGAAGATAATTGCCATTGTACGGACCGGGGACTGGCCCCGGATTCTACGCGTGGTATGGATGTCGCTTTCGTAGAGGCAGATGACCACTATCTATTCAAAAGCATGACCGACAGGGGAAAACAGGTTATGCAATCCGAATATCTGAAGGAAGTTGATGAGAAGCCGGAGAAAAAAGAGTGGCCGGCCGGCAAATACGCAATTGCATCTCCTGAAGAATTCATGGAGATGTACGATGACAAGATCTGGCATGAACTGTCGGATATATGTTTGACTTGCGGTATTTGCACCTACGCATGTCCGACCTGTGTCTGCTTTCTGGTGACCGATGAAAAGTTTAAAGGTAAGGGTGAGCGCGTAACGGTCTGGGACAGCTGTCAACTGCAATCTTATTCGAGAATGGCGGGCGGACATAATACGAGGAAAACACCTGCGAGCCGGGTGCGTAACCGGACCCTTGATAAGTTCGCCTACAGTCATCTAAGGTACGGTCAGATCTCGTGTACTGGCTGCGGTCGGTGTGTAATGGTCTGTCCATTGAAGAGAAGTTTTCCCCAGCTCGGCGCCCGTCTTTCAGAAAGAATAGAGGAAAAGAAAAAGGGTAAAGCCAAAGCCGGTACGCGGTCAAAGGAGGCTTGATATGACGACGATCGAACTCGTGCCAAAACCAGCAACGATCAAGAAGGTAATTGAAGAATCTAGAGACGTTAAGAGCTATGTCTTACAGATGAACAGAGCCCAGAAAATGGCGGCCCGCCCCGGGCAGTTTGTTGAAGTCTCTGTTCAAGGCTTCGGTGAAGCAACCTTCGCGGTCACCCGGACCGCCAAGGACAAAACCGACTTCACGATCTCTGTCAAGCGAATGGGGCATCTAACAAAAATGCTGCATCGTGCAGCACCGGGTGACGTAGTCGGCGTCCGAGGACCGTATGGAAACAGTTTTCCGGTCGATGCCTGGAAGGGGAACGGTATAGTCGTGATCGGCGGCGGTATTGGGTTGGCGCCGCTACGTCCGGTCATAGACCATATCCTGCAGCACCGGACGAATTTCGGTAAGCTGGAGATCATTTTTGGTGCGCGTACACCCGATGACATTCTTTACAAAGAAGATCTCAGGATATGGGAAAATGATAAGAGCATTGCATTACATACAACGATAGATGTACCGTTTGAAGGCTGGAGCGGTCGGGTCGGGGTGGTGCCGGTCGTTGTCAAGGATCTGGCACCGAGACCGGACAACAAAATAGCGATCGTTTGCGGACCCCCCATAATGATAAAATTCACCGCTGCTGCACTGAGGGAATTGAAATGGCCGGGTAATAGAGTTTACACGACACTCGAGATGAAAATGCAGTGTGGTATCGGTCAGTGCGGTCGGTGTAACATAGGTGAGAAATTTATCTGTAAGGATGGTCCCGTATTCAGTTTGGACCAGATCCCAGAACACGCGCTATAGTTAATGACCCATTACATCTAACCAGTTCACTTCCACCTCCAAATGCCCCGCCATTAAGGTGAGGGGCGTTTCATTTGTAGAATCATTGACCGTTTAATCTTCAGTTTTGTGAAACTTTTTGCCCCTTGGCTGCGTATATTATAGTGATGGCTAACAAGAAAAGAGCGTTCACAAGAAAAGAAGGAGGAATAATGAGAATTTACCTGGCTATTTTGCTCTTATTGAGCGTGTCGGTCGGGCAAGCATTGTCTGATAAGGATGAATATGACGGCTTGATGCCTGCGGTTGAGGTTGTTGCCAGCAGATGCAATTTTGAAGGGCCTGCGTACGTCGGGTCATTACCTGCTGTTGATGTTACGGCTCCACGATACGAATTTGAAGACGACGCATGGAGCGGTTTGATGCCGGAGACTATAGTCACAGCAGTACGCACCGCACCCGTGGATATTGCCTATCTTGGCAGCGCGGGGTTCGCTCGATAACCAGTGACATCATGAAACGGCGAATGTTGTATGCTTCAATATTTCTCCTGGTGGTCGGTCTGACCGGATGCTCTCACTATGCCGCCCGGGAGATGAGCAGTGAGCGTTACCTCAGGCGGTATCTTGATGAAAATGAGAACATATATGAAGATATTTGTGTGCAAATGGGTTCGGCATACTGGAATTATTATGCTCAGGAGGCCGAAGCCGATCTTGCCACGCCGCGCGAGCGTTTCAGGGAATTACTGACGAGTGATACACTTAACAGGGTTGTCGAATCCTGGTATTCCAACAGGATGGCGATCAAAGATCAGGTACTGAGAAGCAGGGTGATAGTCTGGCATAATGTACTCACCGCGGCAAAGGTTGAGATGGATCCGGAAATATTCGACCTCAGGAATAGATTGGAAATGTGGCTCGCTGAGACCGACGACGTTTCTTCTATTCCCTCCAGAGAGGAGATGGACAGTGTTATGCTGAGGCTGATGGAATTACGCAATACCAGATCACAGAGTCTTGGGTTTGAAAATTTCGCTGAACTGGTTTTGGAGGTAAACGGTATCGGTGCCGAATGGTTCTATGAATTAGTTAAGAAAATAGATGCCGCCACCGCAGAACCGTATGCAGAATTATTGGAGGAACTCAAACAGGAACTGGGCAAGTCTGAGATCGATGCCAATGATATTGGCAAATTGTTCGGTCTGTACTACGTAACAAATCAAGGCGCTCCAATCCCGGCAGAAAAGATGGATTCTCTGATTATGGAGACGATCGAAGGCATCGGTATTGAATTCGAAGATTTGAACGTCGATATCGTTGAACAGGACTTGCCCGGTGGGGTAGGTGGTCAGTCACTTGCCATTCGCATACCTGAGGATTTCAAGGTTGTCGTGATGGATGACCTTTCATTCTATGACCGGGTGCATGAGATCGGACATGGCGCCCAGTATACGTTTACCGCGATCGGTTATCCGATATTAGAGGGCTATGAATGGTGTTTGGGAAGCGACTGCGGCGCATATTCTGAAGGTATTGCCGAGACCCTCGCCAAGTTCGTTCGCAGTGATGAATGGCAGAGAAGAAATGGGGAAATGGGTGACGAAGATATCATGGCTCAAAAAGAGTTGCTCAGAAAGTATATGCCGCTGTACCTTCGCACTCTACTAGTTAACTCTATGTATGAAACTGCACTATACGATGATCTGGCACGAGACCATCTGGAAATATGGCAGATGCTCCATAAGAAGTATCTTTCATTAGAAAAATCGACGTTCAGACCGATCCCATTTGCCAATATCATTCACGTATCTTATCCCATATATGTACAGAATTATTTGATCTCCGATGTAATTGCCTGGCAGATACACGAAACTCTCCAAGACAAATTCGGTACCGCCTACGCGTTTGACACGCGTGTCGGACCTTTCTTGAAGGAATACTTCTACAATGATGGCGGATTGATTCCATGGCAGATGCGGTTGAAAAACGCGACCGGCAGAGCACTCGATATTGATGGTTACCTGAGTGCTGGTGGTTTAGAGGGAAAAGAATAAATATTTAGTCATAAAGCACCCCGCGGCTCCGCCCTCACGCGCAAGGGCGGAGCCGCTTCTTTGTGACCAAAATACTAGCACTGATCGTTGTGTCCGTTATTTCCGTTAGATTCGTTAATATCGCTGGCAACATATTTGTAATCTTGTTACAACGGGATTAACGATAATAACGAGTTAACGGGCTAAACGATACCTACAGTAATAGCGGGAATAGCGAGCAAAACGAAACTAACGTTTTCTGTATCGAGCATGAGACCAGAGGTATGCCTCTGGTCTGCGTTGACAAATCGCCAATATATGTTATAATAAACGAATGGCTCTAAAATTCAGCATATCTGGATTGCGTGGTGTGGTTGACAGAGACTTAAATCCTGATGTGGTATTCAAATACGCAAGATCCTATGGAGGATTTGTTGACTCAGGGCATGTCATTATCGGGCGGGATACTCGCGAATCCGGTAATCCCTATCGTAAGGCAGTCATACAGGGTCTACGGTCTGTAGGATGTCGGGTTACTGATCTTGGAATCGTCCCCACGCCGACCGTACTATTTATGGTAAGAAAAATGAGGGCGAAGGGCGGTATTGTGATCACGGCAAGCCATAATCCAATGCAGTGGAATGCTCTGAAATTTGTATCATCACAAGGCCTTTTCCTGAATGAAAGGCAGTTCAAAAGGTTTGCTGATAGCATTATGGAGAGCGGCGAGCCGGTACGCCACAAAAAACAGAAGGTGGAGTTATTTAAATCGGGTCTTCAGGAACACATACGAAAAATAGTATCAAAAGTCAAACCCCTGCAAAGCCCATTCCGCGTCGCTGTTGACGCGGTAAACGGAGCTGGTTCGGTCGGATTGCCTCGGGTGCTGGAAGAAATGGGCTGCAAGGTATTCCGGCTGAATTGCCGTTTTTCACCTGTCTTTCCACGCCGGCCAGAACCGACCCGGGAAAACATTGGTGCCCTGAGCCGTTTCGTCAAGAGATGCAAATTGGACATCGGGTTCGCGTGCGACCCGGACTGTGACCGTATCGCGGTTGTCGATGAGAAAGGACGGGCGATCGGTGAGGAGAATTCCCTCGTGCTTGCTACGGACTATATTCTGAGCCGCAAAAAGGGTGGCGTGGTGACCAATCTTTCCACCACCGCGCTGATGGATTTCGTTGCCCGTAAACATAATGCCCGTTTGTATCGCACGAGAGTGGGCGAGGCGAATGTAGTGTCAAAGATGAAATCGGCGGCGGCAGTCATTGGCGGAGAAGGTAATGGTGGTATCATCTATCCTGCACTTAACTTCACACGCGACGCTATGGTCGGCGCTGCTCTGATCATGAAATTTGTGGAAAAATCCGGGGTTTCTATATCAGAAATAATGGCCGGTTATCCTCAATATTTTATCATCAAGAAAAAATTGATCTTGAGCAAAGAGCGGTTCGAAGAAAAAAAGCAGACTATCGTCGATGCATTTCGCGGCAAACTGGATTATACTGATGGGCTGAAGATAATCAGCGATGAATATTGGATCCACATAAGGCCGTCCCAGACCGAACATGTCGTAAGGATCATCGGGGAATCAAGAGATAGAACACAGATCGAAAACTACATGACTAGAGTAAAGAACATACTCTACCGGGGATAGTTCTTTTTACAGCAGGAAAGAGATAAAGAAAAGGGGCAGATTTCTCTGCCCCTTTTCAGTTTTATCGTAGTATCCGTTTAGCGTACGACGATCAGTTTCTTTGTTACTCTCTGATCTTCACCCTGTAGTTGGTAGAAGTAGACGCCACTAGCAACCTGTTTTCCAGTATTGTCACGGCTGTCCCAGACAACACTATGTGTGCCTGCTTCGACGCGCTGGTCAACCAGTGTCCTAATCAGTTTCCCTGATACGTCGTAAACCGTGAGCGATACATTCTGTGCGTTCGGTAACTGGTATGAGATAATGCCGGCTGTCTTCATCGGGCTCGGCACAATCTGAGCAAGGTTGAAAGTAGACAGTGCTTTGCTGCTGTTCTCGTCGATACCAGGTTCGTCGAGCGGAATGACCTTCAGGCGCATCATGAAATCACCAGAAGCCTCTGGTGTCCAGAGGCTACCCTGGTAGTTCCACATCTGCCCGACGTAATCAACTGCTACATCACGAAGCAGGCCCACCGAGTCTCCCGGTCCAATGATATATCCGACAAATATCCCGTAGGGATTGGCCGTGCTGATGTTGAGGTCAGTCAGGTCGATGGTCGACCATTGATACCCTGGTGATTCAAACCCAGCGATCGAGTCGATGAACGGGCCTGGAGCCGCAGCGCCAACTGCCTGGTAGACACGGATGTCAACGGTGCCGGGACCCTCGAACAAGAACTTGACCTGGTGCAGCAGACCGCTATCAATGCCAACATCTGTAAATTCGAATCGTGTAAAGCAGCCATCTCCTGGTGTCACCACCAACGGAGCATAGTTAGGCTGACCGTCATCATAGATTATGGTTCTGGCATTGGTCACCTCGAAATTGAGCAGTGCGGTCTGTCCCCAGTTGCCGGCGTTATCGGCGGCGCGTACGCGGTACCATATGTCAGTGTGCCAACTCTGCGCCGGAATATCGGCTTCATAGATATTCGTGCCTGTACTCACCATGGGTATGGTGACCCCTGAACTGCCTTCGACCTGGTAGTATAAGACCACAGAATCGGTATTCACACCGGTACCTGGATCAGTTATCGTAGCCGTAACCGTATAGTTGTTCACGGTGTCGGCAGTATCAGCCAGCGGTGTGTGAACGATGTTCGGTGGCACCAAATCCGGCGGCGGTGAGTCAGCGATCCTGACATCATCGATGAAGAACCCCTGCCCGCCCGAAAGCGCGTCGTATGCGAAAGTGAAGCGGACCTGTACTTGATTACCCGGTGAAACATAACCTAAAGAGACCAGGTCCTCAGAACTGACGTTGACCCAGTCCGGGTTTGTCGAGTAGCAGTAAGCCCAGGCAGTGAGCAATTGGCCGGTATTCGCCAGCGGTGAATCGTAAGTGGGATTTAGATGCCCTGCTGCTGCCGGGTCGACCTGTGCCCACGTACTACCACTGTTGGAGGAAATCTCGACGATCGCGCCATCGAAATTCGTCGCTGCACCTTCCAGATCAGCCCAGTAGCTGAACGAAAGATAGAATGCAGGCCAGCCGGTAATATCAATAGTTGGTGTCGCAATCCAGGTAAGGTAGCCTGGGTTTGCGCCTGGTGATGGGTAGACTGCCACGTCAGTTGACGGATGGCCAGGATACCTGTATCCGTCCCATGCCGGAGCCTGCGGTCCATAGTTATCAGTAGTATCTCTCATTCCCCACAGCCCTGATGCTACATCACCGCCCGTTGTCCATGGTGCGATGGCCGACCGCTCAAAACTGTCGACGAACTCCTGTCGCATCGGGATCAACACCGGGACTGATTCACGTGATAGCTCAAGATATACAGTGTTGGTGGTGCTTGCTTGATTTTCGATTTCAGTAGCACTTCCGACGGTCGCCATAACCAGCATGGCGGTGAATACCAACACACAATTGACCTTTTTGTCAATCATCAATACCTCCTTTATTCTGTTGCATTTCTTTAAAATGATGCCCCTTTTGTGATGTGTATCTACTCATACAGATTCCTTCGGACAATTACTATCGCTCACCTCCTTTCAGTCGAAAGGAACGGGCATCAGCCCATGTTATAGTATTCTAGACTTCTCATCATATTCTATTTATTTCCAATCGACATGTCAACCGTTATCTGCATGCTGTCCGGTCGACGCTGCTTCATATCGCCGTAGACAGGTAATATGGGTCTAATCCTGTACCTGCTTGACATTTTGACGAATGGTGATAGAATTGAGAGCAACACAACTTATGACTTTCTGGCAGGAAATAGGATCAGATAGCATTTGAAAGGAGCTATAACTAATGAGATATGCTTACGTGATTTTATGTCAGATGATGTTGTTGACCACTCTACTGGGCGGGCAGTCAAGTGACTTCACAGTGGTGGAATTGGTCCCGGTCCAGCAGAGGGGCAAATGGGGTTATATCGACGGCGCGGGCAAGCAGGTCATCGAGCCACGCTTCAGGGGTGCCGGTTTCTTTTCCCAAGGCCTCGCTGCCGTGAAGTTGGATAACAAGTGGGCATTTATCGACCAGAGTGGGAACATAATGATCAAGCCGCAATTCACTCCTTTCAGTGTTTCGGCTGGGCAGACTTTTACGGCTAATGTGACATTGATCGTGTTGCCGTAGATCTTTGCCGTCAATATTCAATCAGGAGAGGTTTAACGACCTCTCCTTTTTGTTTTCAATAGAAAAAGGCCGGCATGCGCCGGCCTTTTTACAGCAGGGAATGTATTAGTTGATATCGATTTCGATATGCTTGGGTTTCAGTGATTCTGGCTTCGGAAGAGTAACATGGAGCACGCCGTCCTTGTAAGTGGCTTTCACTTTGTCGGCATCAACGGTCGCGGGTAATCTTATCATTCTGCGGAATTGTCCGTAGCAGCGTTCGATACGATGAACTGTTTTGTCTTTCTTCTCGTTTTCGCGTGTTCTTTCACCGGAAATCGTAAGCATATCATCCTGTACCGATACCTTTATATCCTCTTTTGTCATGCCCGGTATCTCTGCCCTGACCATCAGATTGCCATTGCTTTCCTCTATATCGATTGCGGGTTTCCAGTAATTGTCAAGATCACCTTGGCCACTTCCAAAAAATGTATCGAAGAGGCGGTCCATATCGTCTCTCATGCTAACTAACTCTCTGAAGGGTTCCCATGGTTTCATTTGCTTTTCGTTCATATTAATGACCTCCGTCTGAATTTTAGACAAAAAACAGTGGTTTTCGTTTAGTCGCTTTTGCGGGATTTCTTAGAAGGTGAAATACTTTGAAAAATCAATCTGAAAGCCTTCCGGGTAATACTCGCCGCGTTCCTTATCGACGATATAATTGCCCCGGTACTGCTTTTTCACGATCATGCTGAGTGCTTCACAGAATTTATCGATCTCTTCTTTTTTATTATAGAGGCCGAAACTTATGCGTATGGTGCCAGGTATTTTTGACCGGTCGCGGGCAAGGATGTGCTTTTCGACCTCCTTTGCATCCTCCGGCGTTACGCCCAGTAAAGATTTCACGTAGGGGTGCGCGCAGAAACAACCATTTCTGACACCGATTCCGCCTTCGTAACTCAATATCGCCGAGACTAAAGCGTGGTCCATATCCGCCACGTTGAGGCTTATGACGCCAAGCCGATTGCGGGCATTGTCCGGGTCCTTGTCGCCGTATATCAGAACTTCGGGCATGGCAGACAATTTTCGGAGAGCGTATGACGTCAGATCGGCCTCGTGCTCGATGATCGAGTCAAAACCTACCTGATCTATCAATTTTACAACTTCCGCAAGTGCTACAACACCCACAATATCAGGCGTGCCGGCTTCTTCTCGCTCTGGCAAATCCTTCCAATATGCACTCTCGAGATCGACGATATCTACCGTGCCGCCGCCTACATAATCCGGGTCGCCGTGCTCGAACACCGATCTGTCTGCGACCAGCACCCCAATGCCATAGGGTGCGTACATTTTGTGTGCTGAGAATGCGAGATAATCGATGTGTTGCGGATCTTCCTTCGGTTTTACGTTCATCGGACGGTGAGGAGCAAGCTGTGCTGCGTCGACCGCGATCTGTGCTCCTGCTGCGTGTGCTCTTTCCGCATATTCATGGATCGGATTGATATAACCGGTAACATTCGACGCTCCACTGATAGCCAGCAAACATATCTTGCCTTTGTATTTGTTGATCTTGTTGCATAGATCGTCATGGTCCACGGTGCCGTCCCGCTTGATATCGATGTGTATGATCTTCCCGACTTTACGCCACGGCAGTTCATTTGAATGATGTTCCATTACCGACGTAAGTATCACAGGTTTCTCTGCTTCCCCGGCCATGCGGGAGATGATCGGACACTGAAAGCGCCACGCAAGTTTGTTGATTGCCTCGGTAGTATTTTTGCAGAATATGACGGCTGAATGGGTATCGGCGCCGACAAAACGGGCGATTATGTTTCTCGCTTCTTCAAAAACCCAGGACGAAAGTTGAGATTTAAATCCCGTTCCGCGGTGTACGTTTGAATACCACTTGCTGAATTCGTTGACCTTTTCCTGGACCGGCCGCAGGGTAGGTGTGCTTGCTGCGTTATCAAAATTTATGTACCTGGTTTTTGTACCGTCGAGAAGGGGTACTTCTTCGTTGAACCCAACTATTTGTTTCTGTAATTCTTTCAGATCCATGCATTAGCCTCACTTTTTCCGATCTCTCAACAAGAATAAAAGGGACAGCACATTATACTGGATTAAGGCGCATAGTCAAGTTCATGAATGCCATTTTTTAATTGGTGGCGATGATCGAGCGGGCCCTGCACGCTCTCTGTTGACTTAACACGCTCTCTGTGTATTATTAGCTGTACGCAATAAATAAATCATGACAAAAGCTAAGGAGGTAATGATGCAATATATCCGCGAGCCACGACCGCTCTATGTTACTTGCATTGTTGGGATCCTGCTGCTGTGCACGACGCTGTCGGCGGCAGCACAGTTCGAGGCAGATATGATCGATTCTGTCCATCAAGATGGTACGAAGAGGGAGAGCAAGTTGTATGTCAAGGGTTACAGATACCGGACAGAGCAGGTGGAAAATGAGCAGGAAATCGTTGTCCTGGTCGACCAGGAAGAAGGTCTGACACGCGTTCTTTTCACTCTTGATAAAACGTACACCGAGATGCCGAACGATGATACGCAGAGTCTGATCAATGATCCTTTTCAGTCCGCCAGGTACATGGAAGTGTTGGGTGGAAAACAGAAGATAGGCAGTGAGGAGATAGCAGGATACGCATGCGACATTTACCTGGTCAAATACGATACAATGGAACTCGCGAAGATGTGGGTGGCCGGGAAATTAGAATTTCCGCTGAAGATAGTGATGCTCGGTAAGTTCGGCAGGACAATGTTGTTAAAGAACATAGAAGAATCTTCGTTTAAGGATGATTTGTTCACTTTGCCTTTGGGATATCTAAGAATGTACGATCCGGAGGATTTGAAACCGGAGCCGCCAGAGTGGGTCGC
>JAOUFJ010000012.1 GCA_029858255.1 candidate division WOR-3 bacterium
AATGCTTACCGGGTCAGGTGGAAAAAATAGGCCGTGTTTTGTCAGTTCCTTGCCAAGTTGTTCGGTGACTATGCCGGTTTCCACGACGACCATCATGTTGTCCTTGTCGATTTCCAATATTTTCGTCATCTTCTCGAGCGATAATACGATTCCGCCGTGAGCGGGCACCGCGCCCGCCGATAGACACGTGCCTCCGCCTCGCGGAGTTACCGGAATGAGATTCTCGTGTGCTACCTGCATAACCTGAGACACCTGCTCGGTCGAAGCACATCTGACGACGGCTTCGGGCAATGAACTGTAAAGCGGGGTCTCGTCATGTGAGTAATTTTCGAGCGTATCCGGGTCTGTTAGCACGTTCGCGGAACCAACTATTTGCTTCAATCTAATGATTATTTTCTCGTCGACCTTCGCGTATTGCATTAATTCAATTATAAGCAATTTGCACTATTTTTCAAGAATGCTAGTTGATTGTGTTATGGGGTCAGGTCTTGACTATTGACAAAATCTGAGTATAGCGAAGTTCATATAAGGTGCTCTTTTCAGAAAATCTGATGAGAGTAACAGACCTTGGACACTATTGTCAATAGTCAAAACCTGACCCCAGGTCCGCATTTTCAAGTGTATGGCAGGTGCCTGTAATGGTGTCTTCAGGAAAGTGCTTGAGGTGTGATTATGACTACTTAGAGGAAATCTTGTATTTCTTTATCTTGTATCTCAGAACCCGTTCGGAAATACCGAGCTCAGATGCTGCTCTCGATTGATTGCCCCCGGCGTTGTCCAGGGCGGCTGCGATCATTTCTTTTTCGACCCTGGCTATTCTTTCGTTCAGTTGCCCGGAGATCCCGGGCTTGACGTTCTCGGCCATCGAAATAGGTAGTTCATCCTTCGTTATGTAAGCGCTGCGCGTCAGGACTATCGCCCGTTCGATGATATTCTGCAACTCTCTGATGTTGCCGGGGAAGTTGTATCTCAAGAGAACTTTCATTGCGTCATCGGTTATTCCCTTTATTTCTTTTTTTTCTGCTTCTGCATGAGCCCGTATGAAATGGTCCGTGAGAATGGTGATATCTTCACGGCGTTCACGCAGGGGTGGTATGTGGATCCTTATCACGTTGAGGCGGTAGAAGAGGTCCTGGCGGAAAGAACCTTTCTTGATCTCTTCATCGATGATCTTGTTTGTTGCACATACCAGTCTCACGTCAACCTTTATCTCTTCGTTCGAACCGAGCCTGGTGATGATTCTATCCTGCAGCACTCTTAGTAATTTGACCTGGATGCCGGGTGGTAGATCTCCGATCTCATCGAGAAATAGCGTGCCACCGGACGCGAACTCGAACTTCCCGATCCGACGCCGGTCGGCGCCGGTAAATGCACCTTTCTCGTGCCCGAAGAGCTCGGCTTCGATCAGCGTTTCCGGCAGTGCGGCAAGATGCGCCGTAACGAAGTGTTTATCTTTTCTGGGAGAGAGGTGGTGGATAGCACCAGCAACCAGTTCCTTCCCGGTACCACTCTCTCCGGTGACGATTACATTCGCGTCGCTCTTTGCCGCCCGGAAAGCGAGCGACAGGACTTCTTCCATTTTCCCGGATGCGTATATGATCTTCTCATAGCGATATCTTTCCCTGAGGGTATCCTTCAGTTCCTCGTTCTCTCGTTTCAATGCCAGTGTTTCCAGGGCATTCTTCATGGAGAGCAGGAGTTCTTCGATGTCCACGGGTTTGGTGAGATAGTGGAAAGCGCCATTCTTCATCGCGGTCACTGCATCACGGACGTTGGCGAAAGCGGTGACAATTATGACCGGGATCATTGGATTTATCTTCCTGATTTTTGTGAGAACTTCGATGCCGGGTATGTCGGGCAGACGTTGGTCGAGCAAGACGATGTCAAAACTACCCTGCTCAAACTTGGTAACGGCTTCTTCTCCGCTTTCCGCTTCCTGGACCGTATAGTCTTTTCTTTCGAGCGCTCGTCTCAGGAGTATTCGCTGATTCTTTTCGTCTTCAACGATGAGTATGTTTGTGCGGTTCATCATGCGTTCAATACTATTCTGAAACGTGTACGCTCATCGCTTTCAATTGTGATCCGACCGTCGTGCAGCTCGATGATCCGCTTCGTTAGATATAGACCTATGCCGCTTTGACCTTTTTTCGAGAAGAATGGAGTGAAAATGTCATTTTTTATTGAAGGTTCGATTCCCTTGCCGTCGTCGGTGCATACTAAGTGAATTTCCCGACCCTTCCTATTTGCGGTGACTTCGATCTTCTTTGCCCCGGCCTCAATGCTGTTGTTTATTATATTAGAAATGGCGGTTACCAGCAACGAACGATTGCCGTGACAGATGAGTCGTGGTTCGACATCTGCTATGATTTTCACTGAACTTGTTTTGAGCGCGTGATCGAGCAGGGCGATAGATTCTCTTACCAGTTCGCTCACTTCGATCTCCTCTTTCTTGATCTCCCGTGTTCCAAGCAGGCGTAATGAATCCATTATCGATCTCATTCTTGCTGTCTCGTCCAGTAATACACCTTTATTTTCTTTGTCCATGCCGTCGGCCAGCAATGAGAGGGTGTTTAGTGAGTTTCTGAATTCATGGGCGAAGCCAGTTGACAGTGCGCCGACTTCCTTTAGCCGGTTTATTTCCCGTTCCTTCATCAACCTGAAACGCTCGGATTTCGTGTAACTGATAAGCAGAACAGCCTCCAGTAATATGAAGACGAGCACGGTGAGGAGAAGGAAGATGTTATTGGTTCGTTGTATTCTTGTCAGTGATTCCATGTCGAAACCGGCCACGATTCGGTAATCAGAGTCGAAATCTTCGATCTGAAAGATGTTTCCCTCGGGTGTTCCTATTGTATGATATCCCGGTCCTCTGAGCGGAAGGAAATTCTCATAGAGGGTGCTGAAGAGAACAGGTGTGTTTTCTTTATCTAGGATCGCGAAGTAGCGGAGATTGGATGATGTGATGAGTGAATCAAGTATCTGCTCGATCTCGATCCCGTAGATGCCGCTCGCTTCTGCCAACAGGAGAAAATCCGTGGCGCGATCGGTTGTGTTCACCAGGAAGAACGGTTTGTCGTCGAGGAATATAAGCGTGTTCGCATTCTTGCCTTGCAGATTTCTCCGGTAGAAATTGATGATCTCGCTCTCTGTTCCAGTGAACTCAGTCGCGCCGGTAATGCGTTTTCCTTGTATTATCCAAATGCCCTTGATTTCTTCGTCTCTTTGAGTCTGTAGCAGCTGTGTTTGATCAAATCCTGTTTCGATGATCCTGTCACGCAGGTTCTGAATGACAGTTGTTTCGATCTCCTTCTCCTGTTTGAACAGGTAATCGACCATCGACGAAAGGAGATAGAAGGAATTTGTTGAACTTTCCCGAAAAGTTCGTTCGAGACTGCGATTCGTGAACAGTACGGTCAGCAGGGCAAAAATCAACGCGCAGGCAAAAATGAATATGAGAATCAGATTCCTAACCTTCATTCCTGCCTATTATATACAAGGTTGTCAGAAAATCAATTCAAATATCAGCTCGAGGTCATTCTTCACAAAATCGAAGTCATTGACCGTTGATGAGTTAAACAGAGTGCTTGCCTTTACGTAGAAGACGAGTGTGCTGCTCACAAACTTCGTATATTGCAGCGATACATTTACGCCCTCATCTTCTCTGTCCATTCCTTCCATATCGTAGAAACGCTTGCGGAAGAGATGAGCCCGGGTTTCAATGAAAGCTTGTTGTTTTATGAAGGCTTTTGTGGCGTACAGACCGAGTTCATATTTCTCATTGATATTTTCTTCCTCAAAGAATGGATCGTCTACATACTGGATAGGTGTTATGTACTCGGTGTCGGGATACGAAACTTCGTTAAAGGCGAACCAGACGGCGAGCGAGAGATCTATCGTCAGTGGGAAATAAAGTTGTGCCTCGGCAATATAGAACGGGACGGCTTCTTCGCCGTATATCCTGAATCCGCCCTCGAATTTAGGAGTAAAATATGTGTATGGCAAGGGAATTCTGATTGCGGCTTTCAGGCGCGGTTCGTAGTAACTTCTTATGAGGTCCGAATAGAAATATTTGTACCTCACACGTGCATCGGGTGAGAAGAGGAAATTTCCTAAATACACGTTCAGTGAATCTCCACCAATGATATCGACAAGATTGTATAGGGAGTACGAGGGGGCATAGAAGCTGTACAATCCGGCATATAAAGTCGTCTTGTTGCCTACCCCGCGCAGGAGAAGCTTCTTTGCCAACCCGACGTTGTTTGCCATGTAAAAGTTTGTGGGATCGAAGTCTATTAATGAGAAATCGCCGTTGTAGTTGAGGGTGACGAAATCTTCATTCAAAACATAGGGTCTCAGGCTGGCAATCTGCCCGCCACCGCTCAGATCGAACCCGTTGATGTTGTTGGTGAGATTGTAGGCGAACGAAACACCCTCAATGCTATATGAGTAGATAAAAAGAGGGAGGAGCAATAATATTGCTCCTCCCTTGCTGAGGATCTTACTGTCTTCCCTGACCACGACCTATTTGCTCATCCTGACAGCATGGTCTGCCTTGGTCTTTGTGCATACCCTTCAATTTTCCACACCAATCAGGAAATCCCTGGGCATTCCTCAAGGCGATTTCCAGGTTTGTCCTGAGGTTTCTCATCTCTCGTGCCATGATCATCGTCTCGCCTTTATCTTTGACCGTTGAGCCTCTCACTTCGAGCTCGTCACCCACGCGCACCATGCTTCTGAGATACCATTCTGGCGCTAATCGGACTCTGACAAGTTCTCCGTTCTGTGCTTTTACCATCGCTTCCATTGTTTCGGATGTTTCATCGATATAGAGATCAGTGACGTCGCCTTCGACCGTTTCTTCGGTTCGCGGGTCGTAGAGATGGTTCTCCGCTTGTAGTCTTGTTCTCAACCACAGCGGTTGGTAGTCTACGCTGCGGATCTCAGATGTGACGTTGTTACAGATCATCTCACGGACACGGATTTTACTGGCTTCCAGATATCTGCCGCGTACAGTGACTTCATCCCCTACTTCGACGTCGCTTTCAATATACCATTCCGGTCCCAGCTCCAGCATGATCCGTTCCTGGGTTCTTGTCCGTATCTGAGCCTGCAGGATCGTGTAACCCGCGTCTTCATCTGTAACCTCATCGATGTTTATGACTTCTCCGGTAACTTCGATTTCCTGAGCAAAAAGAAATGTGAGACCTGCGAGAAGCACTATAAGAATTTTCGGAAAGTTCCTCATGCATACCTCCTTCATACCCTATTATATTAGCAATACGTATGCCAGTAAAACTCTCTATATTTAATGACTTTTCTTAAGGATTTACGACAATTGTGTAATGTTCGACAAAATTGTCGGAAAACATCTCACCCAATCTGTCATTGACTTTGTTCAAGGCCACATTACAATGTAAGAGCAGAAGGAGGGAATATGCGCTTTAAGTTCATGATAGCTATTGTCATGACTGTCGTTTCTGTAGTTTTATTCGAAAGCCGTTGCCAGGGCGAGAAAGAATTTGTTGTCAAATATTTTCCGGTAGAAGTCGGCAACTGGTGGGAGCATGAGTACAGGTTCTTGGTTGTTGAGTATGATACGGTCACCAATGATACGTTTGAGAATCTCTTCGTTGAAAGCCGACATGATGAAATCACTGGTACCAATACTGTGGCAGGCTGGTCTTGTTATCGGTTCCATGAGACGTTGCACCATACCACACAATGGTTTGCCCATCCAGATAGCGCTCTGTTATGTATCGCCGCGCTGACCGATAATATCCCCGGGTTTGTCGAGGGGTCATCCAGAGATATAATCTATCTTCTTCACGGTGCGATATTTCGGACGGCAAGTGCATTGGCCTCTTACATGAAAAACATGACTTCGGGCCTATCGCGGAATCTTGATGCCGATACTGTGTATTTGATACCACCGCATAAATACTTTGTTTATCCCATGAGCATAGGCACCAGCTGGGTCATGATGACCGAGCCGTGGTATGAAGAACGGGAGGTGGTTGCTGCCGAATCGGTTACGGTCGGTGCCGGCACTTTTTATACGCTCAAGCTGCGTGTAGTTACTGATTTAGGAAGCGAAGATGAACGGTACATCTGGATCGGTGAAGAAGGGATGATTAAAGACAGCATATATTCACGGGGTGTGGCTACAAATGTAGTCGGTGATACTATCGGTTATTTCGATGTTTATACAATGTATGAGTTGTTGTCGTTAAACCTGGAATGACCTTTATTCAGTCGACATGGATCATGCATTTTTACGTTGAAATCATCGCTGTTTTGTATATCATATATATTAATGTAGATACTCATAAAGGATAAAGATCGCAGGATCGTGGAAGTAGCCTAACGGACCGGCGCAGTCCACGGGCACGAAAGGAGTTATGGTATATGAAAAACCGAGCACCGCACAAATGGTTGCTGGTTACCATGCTATTGTTGGCCGCATTTTGTCATGCCGATTGGACGCGAGATACTGTTGGTATCTATACGAGATACTATGAGGTGAAGGTTGGCGATGGCCGGAACGATAATGTGGAGCGTATTTATTGCTGCTGTTACAACGGGCATGTCGTCGAATGGTCGTTTGAAGGAAACGACTGGGTGATGGTGGATTGTGGTTCTGTACCACCAAGCGCTGATTACCGGCTGATAAGTCTGTGTATTGGAGATGGCAGGCGAGACGGGATCAATCGAATCTACAGTGCTTGCGCTGATGGGTATATTTATGAATTCTCGTACGATAGCGGCATGTGGTTCATGGACCGGCTGAGTCCGGCCGGTGTATTCTATGCGGGGCAGGTTATTGGCCAGCCAAGAAACGATGATACGATTCGTGTTTGTGCTGGTGGTTGGAACACTCCGGTTCGTGAATATACCTGGAACGGTTCAGACTGGGAGTCGCTTGATGTAAGCTCGGGTAATAGGTATGTCTGGCCGCTCGACATTGCGCAAGGTAGAAATGATGGAGTCTACCGTATCTATGCTCCCGATTGGTACCTATACTACCTGAGGGAGTATTCCTGGAATGGCAGTGGGTATGACGAGCTGACCATCAGCGCACCCCAACGATTGGTCAAGGCCGTCGTGGGTCATGGCAGAAACGACGGTATGAACCGCGTGTACGCTTCGGGAATGTTGGGACACGTTCATGAATATACCTACGACGCCAATAACTGGCAGAGCGTCGATATCCATCCTACTGCACCTCTACGGTCGCGCTACGGCCTTTGTTTTGGCCAGACAAAGAGCGATGGTGTATTGAGACTGTACTCGGTCGCCCAAGGTGGTGACATCCGTGAACATGCCTGGGATGGTGCTGCGTGGGTCGATACGATCATCGATGCAATCTCGGGTGCAACAGTTGATATAGCGGTCGGCCGAGGCAGAAATGATGATACGATGAGAGTGTACGTGACGAGCGCGACCGGCATCTTGTATGAGTTTACGAATACCTCACCCTATGTCGGCTTGGAGGATCTGAAACAGGAGCAGATCGGTATTTCGCTTAGCTTTCATCCCAATCCCTTCGCCTATCTCTCCACGATCAAATATAGTATTCCGAGAAGCGGCTGGGTCAGTATCACGGTGCATAATAGTCTGGGTGTTGAAGTTTCCAGACTGTTAGATAAATACGACGATGCGGGTAGTCATATTTTGCATTGTGATATGTATGATAAATACGGTATGAGGCTGCCGGCTGGTGTGTACTTCTGCCGGCTGAAAATGGAGGGTGAAGAAATCGTTGAAAAGATCATACGGGTGAATTGAGGTATACTGTTATGATGGCTTCTTTCATATTAGTGACAGTGTTCTTGTTCAATCAGGGCGATTTTCCGATCTGCCAGGCAGGCGATGTTCAAGCTACGCCAGAGGTCGTTTTTGCCGATAGCCTCTTCTATGTTTTCTGGACCGACTTCAGGTACAGCAGCGTTGACACCTATTCTGTATACGTTGCTCGTATTGCTTTGGACGGGACGGTGCTTGACCCGGATGGAAGGGAAATCTTTGCGAACAAGGCGGAAACACGCCCTGCCGCTGCCTTCGACGGGACGAACCTTCTTGTAGCATTGCAGGACAGCTGCTGAACGAGCGGTAATATCATAGGAGTGGGTCTCACTCCTTCGTGTGACATCATACAGACATTTATTATTTCAAACGCAGAAAACATCCAGGAATTGCCAGATATTTGCTATGGTCTTGGTAACTATGTCGTGGTTTGGACTGATTTCCGGGATGGAGTTGACAGAATGGTCAGGGCAGCGCGTGTTACACCTCAGTGGGTGGTGCTGGATACAGGTTATGTAGTATGGTCGAATTCGATCTATCAAATCACACCGGTGATAGCTTTCGATGGTGCAAGATATCTCACCGTTTGGCAAAATCTTGCCGAGCCGTTTGGTATTCATTGCCGTTTCATTGGTGCGGACGGATCGCCCCAAAACCCGGGTATCACGATTTCATCTGCGCCGAGTGCGACCAACCCCAGGATCTGTTACGACGGTGTGAATTACCTGGTAGTGTGGCAAGAGTACACAACGACAAATAACATTATGGGTCAGTTCGTATCACCCGGCGGTTCGCTGATAGGGGAAGCCTTCGTTATCACTTCTGGTCCTGAGAATCACGTATCGCCCGCTCTGTGCCATGACGGCAATCGATTTCTTGTCATCTGGTCCGAGACACAGATATGGGCACAGTTTTTATCCGGCACGGGTAGTTTGATCGGCGCGGCGTTCCCGATCTCAAGCGCGGTTTACGAGCAAGTTGCTCCTGATGTTTATTTCGGGAGTAGCAAATTCCTGGCGATCTGGAGCGAATTCCGTACTGATTATGACATCTATGGCAATTTAGATGCACAGGTCGGCGTAGATAATTCGAATTACCATGTTCCTGCCGGTCAAAAAATCTATCCTGACAGAACGGTCTTTGTTGACAGAGTTAATGTCATTGGTGGCCGTGGCAAGAAGATATCTATTTTCGACATCCTTGGTAAGAAAGTTGCGGAGACCAGGAATGGTATGTGGGAAGCGAGTTTTTTTTCTTCAGGTGTTTATTTCTTGGCAGTAGATGGACAGGTAATGAGAGTAGTAAAGGTGAAGTGATTTTTTGTGAGTTTTGCAATCCGATCATTTCGTCAATAAATACTAGGGAGGAGATACAATGCAAAGTGTTGTATACTTATCGGCAAGATTGAAGTGTGATGTCAACAAGGCTTTTGAGATGTTCACGGAAAACGACAATCTCCAGTCCTGGCTGACAAATATTGCAGATGTCGAACCAAGAGTGGGTGGCAGGTACGAATTGTTCTGGGATCCTAATAATAGAGAGAATAACAGCACAATTGGGTGCAAGGTAACGCTTTTTGAAGAGAACAAGTTGATTGCCTTCGAGTGGAAGGGACCGCCGCAATTCAAAGATTTCATGAATACCGCGGTTCCACTGACACATGTGGTGGTTTTCTTCATACCCTGTGGTTATGCCGTTGCTGGTGTTTGTACGGAAGTGCACCTTATACATGCAGGTTGGGGAGATTCGCCTGAGTGGCAGAAGGCCAAATCATACTTTGACACAGCATGGTCAATTGCTTTCAAAAATCTCGAAGGATTATTCGCAAATAACAAATAATGAAGGATCCCAGATATCATGATTGGTTGCTCGAGAACGGTGGCCCGGTCATTCGGTATCTTACGGCGCTCGAGCAAGAAGGATTCAAAACAGCAAACACGCTGCGTTTACAGCACGACCTGCTGAAATCCGAACAAGTGAAGTACTGGATGAAAAATATTACCGGCCGCACTGGATTCAATGATATCCACGGCAGCCGTGATGCATGTTTTGAGAATGCCATGGGCAAACTCACCCTCTATGGTCTGCGCAAGGGTATGGGTGATTTTGACTCTAGATGTGCTCCCTATCTTGCCTGGCTTCAGAGAAGTATGAATAAGAATAAACCGAACATCATATTTGTTTTCCATCAGACTGTCGTGGCCGCATGGCTCGCTGTTGGTGGGTTTCTCTCTGAGCAACCCGTCTTAGATTTTGTCCTTCGCAGGCTCGGTGCTATCTACGATTTTGTCAAAGACAAAGATTTTTCCATTTATGTCGATAAATCCAGATTCAAACGTGTTCCAGCAGTGTTCGATAGATATCCTCTTATCAATCCAGACTTGTACACTGATGGGAATTTCTTGTTGCCCTGGATTCACGATATCTTCGCCTTCGGCGCACTTCAAGTATATATGAATGATGACGAGGTCAGCGAACGCATAGATTATGTAATATCCTATTTATTGGATAGGCGCTACCAGCAGTTCCATGAGGGATACGGTATTGTACTCAACGAGAATTGTCATTATAATGTCATGGGGTGGGACGTCTGGTTGCCTTGTTATGATGGTCTGCATAAGAATCCTTTCAACAAAGGATGCCTGGTGCAGAGGCTCGAACTTATGTCCCATTTTAAGACCGGACGGTCGAGCAAGTGGTTTGTGGAGAATCTGAAAATGCTTGAGGATTTCGAGAATCATTCCTGCAGGTATGTAATACCGAAGAACTATATCAGTGAGAAGAAAAATTCATATTTCGTTACGGGCGCTCACATGGGGTTGGGTGAAAACCGCCGCCGGAGAGTAGCATTGGAAATCGAATCTAGTTTCTGGATGTTGGGAATAATGAAAAACAAGGTAGAAAAGGATATGACAAAATGAGAATGAATCCCGGGATCTTATTAGTGACTATCCTCTTCTTCTTTACTTTTACCATGCTGGCGGGTGAGTCTGTTGAATTGACGACGGCGGAGATAGAAGTTCAATATAACCGTATGAGAGACCTATCTATTGATGAGTCTAATGTGATAGAAGTCAACGGTTGCTTGATCAACAAGGATGTTGCAGAGTTTGAGTTGAAATCCGGCCATATCTATTTTTTCGCCCCGGTTTTTGATAATGTTGTTGCGGCCTATTTCGAAGGTTCGGGTAATTTTCGCCTGTCTACTGATGACCCGATCGAAAAGCAGCAAGTCTTGCGTTTTACAGGTAAGGAGCATGTTGACCTGGAATTCGAAGAAGCGCTTTTCTTCTTTACCGATGACACCTACGAAAAAATTCGAAGCCTCCAGAAAGTTACGAGTATGAGTATCCCTGATTCGATTCAGAATATTATACACCTGTTCCGGCAAAAAATTCGTGGGCGGTTTCCATGGAATTTTGATGCACGTGTTATCGCCGAGTTTCTCAATGCACGAGAACGGCATTTTTTCGGCGCCTTCCTTGAAGGTATGGACGGTGACGAGTTCTTATATCTCATTGACCCGATGGATGAGGAGGAAGTGACGCTTTTCCGGTATGAAAAGATCAAATTTTCAAAGCGTGCTCAGGTTGAAACATGGTACAGCTCCAGACCCATAATACCGTTTCCACGGGCGAGGCCTACATTTGATGTTGAACAGCTCCAAATGGATGTCGAAATAGAAGGAAATCAAAGGCTCGTGGTAGATGCAAAAATGCGCTTCACATGTTTGCTTGATCAAGCCCGAATCATGCCAGTATACCTGGATGAAGCGCTGCGTGTCGAAACTGCGATCCTCGGGAATCATGATACATGTCTGGTCATCCAGGAAGAGGAAAAGGAGGATGCTCAGCTGTGGATTGTATTTCCTTTTGACCTGCAAAAAGGTGAACGATACGATCTGACCCTGGCGTATGGCGGCGAAGGATTGATCAATGATATTGGCGGTGATAATTTCAGTATTGGCGGACGCATTGCATGGTTTCCCAGTGTCTATACGAATATCTTCGACCCCAGGCATTTCCTGATCACATTCGCCGTTCCTCAAAAAAGGACATTACTCAGCACCGGCAAACTAGTGCGAACGTGGACAGAAGGGAACCTCGTTTATTCAATGTGGGATAGTGAGATCGAATACATGTTAGCCGGGTTCAATTATGGAAAATTTTCGGCGGTAACCCAGCAAAGCTCGCTTTGTGATATTACCTGCTATACCAACGAGAAATCGTCCGATGCATTACTCATTGTCCGAAGAACCCTCGAAGAGAATCGTGATCTACAGGCAGAGTTGATGTTGATGCCTCAAGAGTTGACCACAGATGGGATTGGTAAGAATGCGGCCATTGAGAGCCGTAACGCCTACGAGGTTTTCCATCATTTTTTCGGCGAAATCCCCATTCGTTCTATAAATATATCCCAGCAGCCGCAAGTTTCTTTTGCCGCCAGTTGGCCTGCATTGATCTTTTTGCCGTTCACCGCATTCTTTGATGAATCGGTAAGGCAGCGGTTGTTTGAGCCGGTTATCGGGCTACGTTGGTACGGGGAATGGGAATCGTACCACGAAGGCGTTGCTTCGCACGAAATGGCGCACCAATGGTGGGCGCATTCCGTAATGACCGCCTCATATCATGATACCTGGCTTAACGAGGGTTTTGCCACCTATTCAGAAGCATTACACCTGCTTATGACGAAGGGTACGGATGCCTTCAAGAAATACATGAGGATTTTGCGGCGTCAGGTATACTCTGACATTGGTGGGGGCAAGAGTCTTTCTGAACTCGGTCCAGTGTGGTTGGGTATTCGGTTGAGTTCATTCGATGCCCCGCAAGGATATTATCTCACATATGTTAAAGGTGCGTACATTTTGCACATGCTGAGGATGATGCTCTTTGACTATGATAAGAAAAATGATGAACGATTCATCAAAATGATGAAAGACTACGTTCGTACCTATACAGGCAAGGTTGTCACGACTCTGGATTTCAAGAATATTGTTGAAAAACACTTTGATAGAAACATGGATTGGTTCTTTGATCAATGGGTATATGGCAGCGATATTCCTGTTTACGAATTCAAATACGAAGTTGAGGAAACTGATGGCGAATACTATGTAACGATCTACGTTCAGCAGAGTGGGGTTTCACCATCCTTCGAAATGCTGGTGCCGTTTCTCGTTAACTTCGAAAAGGAACATGCTGTAGTGAAGGTCATTGCCAAAGGTACAGATGTGGTTGCCAAGAAATTCCACTTGCCGCGAAAACCTGTGTCTATCGAGGCGAATCCGCTTAATGCTGTGTTGTGCGTAATCGTTGAATAGGGTGTGAGAAAGACGGTGCGGAGCACGAGATTGACATATCCGAGAGCATGAATAGAATTTTTGAAGGAAAGCAATGAAGATATTTAAGATCGTCTTGATAATACTCGCTGCGGGTATTGTGTTATTGATGGCGCTGTTCGCCATATACCTCCTGCTTAACAGGCAAGGTGTTGTCGAATCCTATGATGTTGGTGAGCCCGAGACAGGTAACCGCCTGCTGATTGTTAGTCAGGGCAGTGAGTTTAAGAATGCTTTGGTCGAAAGCGTGATCACACACCTCGCCGATGAATCTTTGTATGTGTGCGTGATCGATGTCAGCGGCTTGGAGGAGATCAATGAGGATGAGTGGGATGCAATTTTGATATTACATACTACGGAACAATGGAAGCTACAACCTGACGTGAAAAAATATCTCGACCGTGCGCGGAACCTTGACAGGGTGGTTGTCATAACGACATCGGGCTCAGGTGAGTGGAAAAGCGATGAGTATGCGGTTGATGTTATGACATCTGCGTCTAAAAAAGAAGAGTTACGCGCGTTGACCGATAACATTGTACTCAAGCTCAAGGCAATTCTGAAATGAAAACAGTGCTCAAAGTAGCGAATCTGCTTGCCATCATCGGAACGGCATTGATGGGGGTCGTGATAATATTGATACGCGTTTCTCCTACATTCGTGCGTTTGTTCAGTTCGCGCGGGCCGATGTTGACGGTTTTGGCATTAACCGAATTGGTCTTTGCATTCTCTCTTCTGTTCTTCTTTTCGGTTCTGCATCTCTACAATGCCGACAATGGTAGAAAAATGGTGTCGCTTGGTGCAACAGTGGCTGCTTTAATTAGTACATCCTGGATGTCAGTTGTTGCAGTCTTGCACCGGTTCCCTTTCGTATGGCGCTGGGTGGCAACACGCTGGTCCGGGTTGATTGTCTCCACTACCCAAGTCATATTCACAATTCCGTTGTTGGTTTTCTTTGTTCTTTTCAGCACGGCGAACAACCGCCGTGATACCAGTCTAAGACTACGCGTGGCTTCTATCGTTGCGGTTCTTGGGACTTCTTGGTTGCTGCTCGTCTCTGGCGCGCGCATATCACCTGCAGTATGGATTTGGTTGATCGAAAAAGGTGCTGGAAGGATCATGATAATAACCGAGCCGTTTGTTGCGATTTCGTTTCTGATATTTCTTGCAGCATTTTTTGTTGAACCCGATGGTTAGCAAGTATGAAGACCGGTCCAGATATTGTTTGAATTGAGAGAGGAGTAAGCTTGTGACAAGGACGAAACTGAATTTGCCTGATAGGTTCGATTTCTCTACTGAGATGCCTGTGCGTATCGAAAATATAAATTACGGGGGGCATTTGGGGAATGACTCGTTGCTGTCGCTCATTCACGAGGCACGGTTAAGATTTCTGAAGGCAAATGGATTTACCGAGGCGGATATTGGCGGTGTGGGCATTATCATGGTAGACACGGTCGTCATCTACAAATCGGAGAGTTTCCATGGAGACGTTCTCAGATTCGAAGTTGCTGTCGGCAATATAGGCAATACAGGCTGCGATTTTTTCTTTAGGATAACGAACAGTGCAACTAAAAGGGATGTTGCTCATGCTAAGACCGGTGTTGTATTTTTTGACTACCACACTAGAAAGGTTGCACCTGCACCACGTAAATTCGCAGAACAATTTAGGGAGAAACCGTAGCATAACAGCACCGGTCTCTTTGGTGCATGGTTGGAGGTATGAATGAAGGTAGTCTATGTCAATAGTCTTGCCGCCACATTGGATGCGCTCAACGAAGTATTCGTCATGGGTCGATCACTTTCACGGACCGACCGTGCGAAAGCTATAGAGTGGATAGCCGGCAGGCAGGGATTGAAGGGTGCTTACCGTGGCATGTTTGCACCGACTCAGCTTGATTACCGTAGGGGGATCACGGTCTTCACGGGAGAGAGAGTGGTATCAAGCGCTGCTATCGGTCACATCCTTGGTGAAGAAGCGAGCCGCGCGTTGATCATGCTTGATGGTAGTTCAACGATTGTTCAAGAGGCACTGAAAAGATCCAACAGGGGAATGATCAGGGCATTGATGAGTTGCGAGACGCCTGCTCGTGTGAGGGGTTTCTACTGCTGTGGTATCTGCACGGCGTCTTTGTGGCGCCATCTGGCAGTTGGTGGTCTAAGCAAGTCGAAAAGACGGCTTCACGTTGGGCTGAAAGTCCTCCGTAAGTATCGTGATGGTACTGGTAAATGGCGGCGCTTTCCATTCTACTATACGTTGCTGGCCCTCAGTGAGATCGAGCACAAACTAGCACTGGATGAATTGAGGTATGCCGCGCCACTTTGTGAACGCTACATAAAGCGCTATAAGGCCAAGAATAAGATCGCCACACGCCGGCGTCTGTTGATGCAACGCGTCCTGGCAAAGTGCTGATCATAAAGCGTTATCATGTTTCATAAAATACCAGATCAGGTCAAGACAAGGATGGGCTATCTCGAGGATTTGGATAGACAGCACAGGAGTGAAGGCGCACCTTCCAATATCCGGCTCAGGCAGGTGCCGAGGGAGACCGGTAAGTTCCTTGCGATCATGGCATCGCTGGCGCCTGCGGGAACCTATCTCGAGATCGGCACAAGCGGCGGTTATTCGGCTTTGTGGCTGGCTCTTGCGTGCAGGGAACTTGGAAGAAAGTTGATCACCTTCGAGATATTGCCGCAAAAGGTAGACATTGCGCGCGAGACGTTTCGCGCTGCCGAAGTTGAGGATGTGGTAGAACTCATCCCGGGCGATGCTCGTGAGTATCTGGATAATTGCAGCGATATTTCTTTCTGTTTTCTTGATGCTGAAAAGGAAATGTATAGAGAATGTTATGAGAAAATAATCCCGAATATGGTTGAGCATGGAATCCTCATTGCCGATAATGTGATCAGTCACAAGGATGTGCTGAAGGATATGGTCGAACACGCTTTGAGCGATCGACGCGTTGATACGGTGGTCGTTCCAATCGGCAGCGGGCTTCTTTTATGCGTGAAGAGACGACAATGAGTGAGAAATTTATCAGTGAATTAATTGAACCAGTCAGAGGAACGTTCGATACAAAAGCCATGTCCCGTGGCGAGCCGGGATTGCCTTCAAGATTTTTATGGCGTAAATCAGAGTACATAATCGCCGAAGTCGTCCACAAATGGAAGGAAACATCTCCATGCAGGAGCGGGAGCAAAGAGAAATATGTCCGCAAACACTGGTACGAAATAAGAACCACCAGTGATTTGAACATGAAGATATATTTCGAACGTAGATCAATGCCGAAAGGACAGGCGAAAAAGAGGTGGTGGCTCTATTCGGTATTGGGTCAATAGAGGGAGGATTTGCATGAACGGCATTAAGAGTGTATTGTCTTCGGTGAATATCTTTTGTGTTTGGGTGATTTTGCTGAGCACGGGATCATTGGTAAGGGCTCAGTGGGAAAATCCTGTAGTCGATACGATCACCAATACCCAAATCCGAAAAGAAACAACACTGCAGTCACTGTGTGTTGACGACTCGGATTTCGTACATCTCGTCTGGAAACATCAGGTGACAGGGGGCTGGCGCATATTTTACTGCACGAACAGCCCGGCAGGGATGTGGGGCGAGGTGCAAGTGGTTGGTGATTCGATGGAAGTTGCCTTTGACCCGGCAGTGGCATGGTCATCCGGCGTTGGGGTACCATTTGTAGTTTACGAACAGAACTCGGAGATTTACTCTGCATATCCTTCCGGCGGGGCATGGGATATAGTGCCTATTACCATCAACGTACGGTTCGATCGTTCGCCGACGATCGCCGTCGATGCTTGGTTACCGCATGCGGCATGGATCACTGACGATTCGGTCACCGGCGATTACAAGATCGCGTATGCTTCAAGTTACTTTGCAGGACCCTACCTGGGTTGGTTTGTTGAGACCCTGACGGGCAGCTATCTTGGCCCGTATGGCACCGGTGCTTCACCTTTTATCGCGGTCACCCCGGAGGGCGTTGCGCACGTCGTTTACCGCGGCGGCGACTACGGTAATTACCATATACACCACGCTTGGAAGAGCGCGCCGACCGATACCATCTGGAATTACGAGATTTTGTACAGCGGCAATGCCAATGATTTCTCTGCGGCGATGGTGATCGAAGAAGACGGTGATCTCCACCTGGCAGTGAGCGGCAATGATGGATGGGGATTTCCGGGCCGGGTGTACTATTTCTACAAGCCTTATGGTCAGGCATGGCAGCAGTATGAGCTGGCATCGCTGGCCAGCAGTGCGGCCGAACCCTCTCTCGACGTCGATGAGAACGGAAACCCGCACATTGTTTGGATGGAGACGAGTGGTAATTTCTATACTGGTAATATCTACTATTCGGGTAAAGATTCCACCGGCGCCTGGCAGGTTAGCACGGTCATCGGCGGTGATCATTTTGTTCCTTCGTTTCAGATCGATCAACAGGGATACGGACACGTTGCCTGCCACACAGGAGGTAATACGAGTATCTATGATATCTATCATGTGAAAAGCAGCAGTGTGTTGACGTGCGTCGAGGAATTCGAAGATCCGGCGGGCAAAAGTGCTTCCGGATATATACTAAGTAGTGTTCCGAATCCTGTTCGAACCCGTGCTGAAATATCCTACTGTATCACTGAACCGGGTCATGTGACGATCAAAGTCTACAATAGTATTGGAGAAGAAATCGCTGAGCTGGTGAACGAATCTCGAGCATGTGGCAACCACAGTGTTGTCTGGCATCCGGAGGACCTGAGCGCAGGCATATATTTCTTTCATCTGGTAACCGGCAGATCTGAGCAAACCGGTAAATGTGTTCTGCTTCCTTAATAATCAAAAGGATAAATGGTTCTTATACTAAAGGGGGTGAGAATGATTGAATATCTGAATCATATTATGACGGCCTGCCTTGTTGTTGTATGTATGTTTAGTTTTTGCCGGGCAGATGACGCAAAGATTATGGATCTGCCAAAGCCAAGAACTACAGGTGGGCGGCCACTCATGGAAGTACTGCGAGACAGAAAATCTACTCGAGAATTCAGCAAGAAGGAGATACCGCTTCAGGTGCTTTCGGACATGCTCTGGGCTGCATGGGGAGTGAACAGGCCGGAATCTGGCAAACGTACTGCGCCATCAGCCGTGAACTGGCAGGAGATCGACATATACGTGGCATCGGCAAAAGGTCTTTATATTTATGATGCATCTGCTCATTCACTGACACAGGTGCTTTCCGAAGATATACGCGGCGTGACCGGCACCCAGGCTTTCGTGAAGGAGGCGCCGGTCAATCTCATTTTTGTAGCGGATTATTCACGCATGGGTAAGGGGCCACAGAAGGATAAGGATTTCTACTCGGCTACGGATGCCGCGTTCATAAGCCAGAATGTCTATCTGTTCTGTGCTTCTGAGGGATTGGCAACGGTCGTACGCGGTGCCTTGAACCGCGACCGGTTAGCGAAGAAAATGAAGTTATCTTCCGAGCAGAAGATAATCCTGGCGCAGAGTGTTGGCTATCCGCTTGAATAATAGAATATTCGCGGGAATGATCTTCTTTTGACGAAGCACTACAGGACATTTCTTTTTGACCTGGACGGAACATTGACCGATCCGCAGGTCGGAATAACGAATTCTATTCAGTACGCGTTGGCGCGTTTCGGCATCATGGAAAGGGATAGGAAAGGTCTCATAAAGTTCATCGGTCCACCTTTGTTGGAGTCTTTCCGCAAATGGTATGGCTTCGACGATACACGGGGGAGAAAAGCAATCGCCTTTTATCGGGAATACTACGCCGAACAAGGTATCTACGAGAACACGATGTATGAAGGGATCGATGATTTGTTATCCGAACTACACTCACGAGGATGCATGATCGCTCTAGCAACCTCAAAAGCCACCATATACGCGCAGAAGATACTCGAACACTTCGGAATAGCCCAATACTTTGACCGTGTAGAAGGGAGCAATTTTGATCTGACACGGGCGGCAAAATTCGAGATCATCGCGGATATACTTGCGGAGACATCAGCCCGTGACCGTGATGAGTATCTTATGGTCGGCGATCACGTGGATGATATCAGAGGCGCGCGTGAAAATGGTATTGATTCGGTCGCTGCTACTTATGGTTACGGTCTGGAAAGAGACCTGGTAGAAGCCGGACCGACACACATCGTACATACGGTACAGGAGCTGCGTACTTTGTTGCTCAAATCTTCCCAGGGGTAGGTGTTGATGCGTTTTGCGTCCGCTCAGACTCTGGCTGCAATTAAGCGGTTTTATGGGGTCAGGTCTTGACTATTGACAATAGTTGCTCAGTGCCTGTCATCCTCATCAGATTTCCTGAATATGACACCTTGGGTAAACGCCCGCTACAATCAGATTTTGTCAATAGTCAAGACCTGACCCCACAGCTGCTCCATCCGAATAGCCGGCAAATGTTCTTGACAACCCTCACTCTTCGGTTATAATTATGTATGTCAAAAAGAAAACGTAATAGCATAAAAGGACATAAAAAAATACAGGCCAGGTTCTCGACTGTCATTTACACCTTGTTCGGAGCATTCATCGTCCCGCGCGGTGGACAGGTTCACGTGGCCAGTCTGATAAGACTCGTTTTTCCGCTCGGATTTTCGCCAAACGCGATAAGACTCGGTCTTTCGAGGATGACCAGACACGGTGTGTTCGATGTCAAAAGATCTGGTCGCCGCAGTTACTATTCGTTGAATACGAAAGGCATGAAATGGATGGAGCAGGGCAGGGTGCGCGCGTTCGAGGTAAAGCGAAGGAAATGGGATGGGAAATGGCGGTTAGTCGTCTATAGTATCCCCGAAACAATGCGTGACGCGAGGGACAAGCTTCGATACAAACTACAAAGCTTGGGATTTGCCAATCTGAGTGCCTCCTTCTGGATCTCACCTTACGACTTGCACTCGGAGTTGCTCCGATACATGAAAGAAAGAAATATATTCGATTACGTTGAAACGTTCACTGCCGATTATACGGGCCAGCGAGGGCATAAGGAATTGACAGCTACGATCTGGAACATCGCTGAACTAACCAGGCAATACGGGAATTTTGTCAGGAAATATGAAAAGCTTCTTTCATTTTATGAAAGACCGGCAAGAAGTGGAAAACCAATAGGCCTTGCCGAGTGTTTTGCCCGAAGGTTTTGTATGACCGCGGAATATGTTGCGCTTAGATTGGAAGACCCGATGCTCCCGTCCGAGCTTCTGCCCGAGGATTGGGTTGGAATACGCGCCGAGAGGATCTATGATGATCTCTTGAGTTTGCTCAAACCGCAAGCAGATGCATTTGTAGATTCGGTATTGAGTGAATAATGGAGGTGTAATGAGAGTATTTTTTCTGTTCATTGTATTGCTGCACAGTGTCTCGGCAGGTGCGGGTGATGGAGCATTAAGGTTTGTTGTGCTCGGCGCTCGAACCAGTGAACCAGTGGACGGTGTTTTCAGCGATATTATCGATCAGGCATCACTGCTTAGCCCTGATTTCGTGATAAATGTGGGTAACCTCGTCGAGGCGCAAGGTGACGATACTGCATCGACCAGAGCACGTTGGGATGACGTTACGAGCATTATGAGTGTTCTTAACTGCGAATTCTATTTTGTGCCAGGTAGCAGTGACATAATCGATGAAGAAACCCGTAAGATCTATGAACAAGAAACCGGTTGTAGTAGATACTACTCATTCGACTACGGTAACTGCCATTTCATCGTTCTCGATAATTCGATCACAGGGTGGAATTCACTGCAGGAAGCCGATCCAGAACAGTATAGTTGGTTTGTCAGTGATCTGGAAGAGAACAATGGCGCAGGGCATATATTCGTTCTCTTTCATATTCCATATTATCTAAATGCATTGTCCAGCGGTCAGCCGAGTCCATTTGTGGAACAATGCTTGAAATACAGGGTACGCGCCGTCTTCAACGGTGGATTGGGTAGTTACATGTATCTCAATGAGGACGGCATCGACTATATCATGGTCGGCAGCTCGGGTGCCGTCATGCAAGACAACGATGGGGGTAAGGGAAATTTCTATCATTTTCTCTACGTTACTGTCAAAGGCGATGCATACAATGTTGCCGTGATCAAACACGGGGGCGTTCGCTACCGTAATGTTTTCACCGGCAGTGATTATTACTCTGTTCAAAGGGCACAGCAGGAAGTCGTATCTTTTGCCGGCTCCATGGTCAGGGAAGGTGAGAAAAATGTTTCCAGCCGCTGCCAGATGACGGTAAGCAATACCAGTACAGATTCGGTGACAGGGTCGCTCGTGTGGGAATTTGATCCTGCGCGCTTCGTGGTTAACCCTGAAGCGATACCGCTGGCGCTCGGTCCCGAAGAATCGGAAGTATGTGAGATCGAAGTTCAGATATCGGATGGTTCCCAATTGTATCCGCTGCCAAGATGTGTCCTGGAGTATCCATACACGTTTGGCAAGGTATGTACATTGAATAGTGTATTGAGCATCAGGCGGGTCAAAACGGTTGAGTATGTGGATTCGCCTCCTGATATCGATGGCAACTTGAATGATGCCGCCTGGCGGAAATTGTTGCCGATAACCCATCTTGGAGATGATGGCGGCGACCTCTCTTCGACGGAAAAGACTGAGTTGTACTTGGGGTATGACGAGGATAATGTCTATGTGGCGGTGCGTTGTTCTGAGAGTGATACTAGTAACATCAGAGTGTCAGTTCAGGAACATGACGGCCCGACCTACCGCGACGACAACGTCTGGTTTTTCTTCGATGTGAATCATGACCAAGAAACATACTACCAGTTGATCGTTAATCCCGACGGCATGACGTTTGACCGGGCGTGTAGTTTTACAGATGGAAGGGTCAATTCTGAATTGGAATGGAACGGTCCTTGGGAAATAATATCCGGCCGCGAGCAGAATGCCTGGAATCTCGAAATCAAAATACCTAAAAACGAGTTTGCTGAGTGCAGTGACGAACGATGGGGATTCAATTTCCGCAGGCTGCAGACGAGCACCGTTAGTGCCGCGTACTGGACTTTGCCGTTCGGGCATACACCCGGTAACTTTGGCGTCATCGAATTTGAATAGATGAAAAAGAAAATAACACGTCCTGGTTCATGGCGTTCTCCGATTACGTCCGACATCGTCGCCCGGCAGAGCGTCAGATTTGGTGAAATCGTTGTTGACGGCAAAGACATATACTGGGTTGAGAGCCGTCCTGCGGAAAACGGTCGTAGTGTCATTGTACGTTATGATTCCAGGAAAAGAATTTCAGACGTAATCGCTGCACCGTACAGCGCGCGCAGTCGCGTCCATGAATATGGTGGCGCTGCGTTCACGGTTCATGAGGGGGCAATATTCTTCACGAATTTTGCGGACCAGCGGGTATACCGACAAGGACCCGACCTGATTCCCGTTCCTTTGACTCCGGACATGGACAAGCGCTACGCTGACCTTCAACTAGATGCGCGACGTGGTAGAATGGTCTGCATACAAGAAGACCACACTCGGAAGGGAGAACCTATAAATGCCATTGTTGATATCGATATCAATGGTAGTGGGAAATCGCGAATTCTTGTTTCGGGTAATGATTTCTATGCGTCGCCCCGTCTCAGCCCTGACGGTTCGAGGATCGCCTGGTTGACGTGGAATCATCCGAACATGCCGTGGGATGGCACTGAACTATGGGTTGCCGAAGTTGATAACCAGGGAGCTCTGGTGAATTCCCGAAGAATAGCCGGAGGCGTTTCAGAATCGATCTTTCAGCCCGAGTGGTCTCCTGACGGAATACTTTACTTTGTTTCGGACAGGAACGGCTGGTGGAATATATACAGGTTTATTGATGGAAAGGCCGAATGCGTGACTGAACTGGATGTAGAATTCGGCGTACCTCTGTGGAATTTCGGACTGACAACCTACGGTTTTCTCAGTGAAGATCGGATTGCCTGTACCTATAATCAAAAGGGGATTTGTTATTTGGCGACCGTTGATCTCAGGACGAAAAAACTCAGTCAAATAGAGAGTCAATTCACCGATATCACACATCTGAAAACTACTGGTGATTGTCTTGTGTTCCAGGGAGGTTCACCGACCTCCGCGTTAACGGTTGTCAGGTACTACACAAAAAAACCGGAAGAAACAATAATCAAAGCATCAGTTGATACTCGTGTCGGCCCCGGATACATTTCAGAGCCCGAGGCCATTGAGTTCAAGACTAAGGATGATCTGAAGTCTTATGGTTTTCACTATCCACCAAAGAATCGAGATTGTGTTATTGCATCTGGCGAGTTACCGCCGTTGATTGTTGTTACACATGGCGGACCGACTTCGTGTAGTTACGCTTCACTCGATTTGAGGATTCAATTCTGGACGAGTCGGGGTTTTGCCGTGCTCGACGTGAATTATGGAGGCAGTACCGGTTTTGGCCGGCCTTTTCGTGAACGCCTGAAGGGTCGCTGGGGCATAGTCGACGTCGATGATTGCGTCAACGGTGCCAAGTACCTTGTCGACAAGAGCCTTGTCGACGGCAATCGTGTCATTATCCGCGGTGGCAGCGCTGGTGGTTATACTACACTTTGCGCGCTGACATTCCGCGATTTTTTCAAAGCCGGCGCAAGTTACTACGGCGTGAGTGACCTCGAAGCACTGGCAAGGGACACACATAAATTCGAATCGCGTTACCTGGATAGCCTTGTCGGTCCGTATCCAGAGGCCAGCGAGACATATCGTGAACGGTCACCCTTGTATCATGCTGAGCGTTTATCCGCGCCGGTCATATTCTTTCAAGGATTGGAGGATAAGGTCGTGCCGCCTGACCAGGCGGAAAAGTTGGTGACTGCCCTGCGCGAGAAAGGCATACCGGTCGCATATCTGGCCTTTGAAGGAGAACAACATGGCTTTCGCAGGGCGGAGAATATCAAACGAGCCCTGGAAGCCGAACTTTATTTCTATTCGCGCATATTCGGTTTTGAATTGCGTGAGGACGTAGAACCCATAAACATTGAAAACATATAACCCTGCCGAACAAAAGTAAACAAATCCAACCAGGTTGGTTTTGTCAACTATCACTGCAGTCGTATTTGTTATCTCCGAAATCAATGGGCGTAGCCCAAAAGTGCATGCCTGTTCCCAGGGGTTGCTTGACTTTGCGGCACAAGTGATTAGAATATTACCTGTGTATTTTGCGATGTTGATTCGAGGAGGAAATTCATGAGATATTTTCGTGGCATTTTGATGTTTGCCCTCACTACGGTTATTTTTCTCAGCGGTTGTCAATCAAAAAAGACTCGATTCGTGACGATCGGTACCGGCGGCGTAACCGGATTGTACTACCCCACAGGAGGTGCGATCAGCCGGATGCTGAACAAGAAATTCAAACAGTTCAAGATCAAGGCGACGGTTGAATCGACCAGCGGGTCGGTCTTCAATATCAATGCGGTGATAAAGGGTGACATGGAATTCGGAATCGCTCAATCAGACAGACAGTATCAGGCATACAAGGGCCTTGCGGAGTGGGAAGAAGCAGGTGCTCAAAAAGAACTGAGGTCTGTATTTTCGCTTCATGCCGAACCCATTACCCTGGTTGTCTCAGAGCAAAGCGGCATCAGAAAAATTACGGACCTCGGGGGCAAGAGGATCAACCTGGGCAATCCCGGTTCCGGGCAGCTCCAGAATTCGAAAGACGTGCTGTCGGCCGCGGGTCTTTCTGAACAGGATATACTTGCCGAGTATGTTAAGGCGGTTGAGGCACCCGGTCTTTTGCAGGATGAGCGTCTCGACGGCTTTTTCTATACGGTTGGACACCCGAACGGCAATATTAAAGAGGCAACGTCTGGCCGGATCAGAGTATATTTGGTTGACATCAAAGGTGATAATGTAGATAAGATGGTTGATGACTATCCGTACTACGCAAAGGCAATCATTCCGCACCAATTCTACGAGCGTGCCCTCAACACAGAAGATATCGAGACGGTCGGGGTCAAGGCAACGTTCGTGACCTCGGCAAATGTCGCCGAAGACCTGGTGTATGCCCTGGCAAAAATGGTCTTTGAGAATCTCGAAGAATTCAAAGCACTACATCCGGCATATGCATCGCTTACGCCGGAGAATATGCTTCAGGGACTCACCGCACCAGTACACCATGGTGCCATGAAATACTACAGAGAGGCGGGTCTTGATGGATTTATCAACGAGAAACTAATTCCGGAGCAGGATCTTTAGTGATGTTCTACTGATATGCAGAAGCCGGTTGTTCTAATAACAGGTGGGATTTCATTGCCCACCTGTTTTATCATTTTGTAACCAGCCATGCGTAAGAGTCAGGAATATAAGAGAGCCGAGGAGATCCTGAGAGAAGAGACAGGACGTGTAAGAAACAAGAGGCCGACCGATAGAATTATTGTTTCATCGGTTGCGGTATGCTGGGCTCTTTTTCAACTTGCGCTGCCCCGATTCATCATACTGGACAGCGTGACAATAAGGGCTGTCCATCTGGCATTTGCGGTTGTCCTTGTGTTCCTCACGATTCCGATGTTTAAACGCAAGACCAGAATCAAATCATTGAGCACGACAAAATACATCCCAACAATTGACTTTGTTTTCGCGGCGGTCGCGTGCCTGGCAGTATTGTATATTGTCATCGACTGGACCGGGATAGCGATGCGCGCCGGCGTGCCCAGTTCGAGAGATATTGTGATGAGCATAGGTTTGATCCTCGTTGTTTTCGAGGCTTCAAGGCGGGTCATTGGGCTGCCTCTGGTCGTGATCGCTATTCTGTTCACGCTCTATTCTTTCTTTGCTCCGTACATGCCTTCGGTTTTTGCCTTGCGGGGCGTGTCGCTGGAGAAATATCTGAGTCAGGTTGCCCTGTCAACCGAGGGCATTTACGGGATCCCTCTTGATGTCTCTGCCAATACCGTGTTTCTATTCGTGCTCTTGGGAGCCATGCTCGAACGCGCCGGTGCGGTCCGCTTTTTCAATGATCTTGCGATCTCGCTACTCGGCAAATTCAAAGGCGGTCCGGCAAAGGCCGCGTTCGTGGCGAGCGGGTTCACCGGTTTGGTATCAGGTTCGAGTATCGCCAACGTGGTAACAACCGGCACATTCACGATACCGTTGATGAAAAAGGTTGGGTATCCAGGCAAGATCGCGGCAGCAACCGAAGTCGCCGCAAGCACGAACGGCCAGCTCATGCCGCCGATCATGGGCGCCGCGGCATTCATCATTGCGGAATACCTGAGTGTGCCATATCTTGCGGTCGTAAAGGCGGCGGCAATACCGGCATTCGTATCTTATTTTGCCTTATTCTACTTGACGCATCTGGAGGCTTCGAAACTGGGGATGAAGGGATTGCCGAAATCTGACATCCCGCGTTTTGGCGCGGTAATGAAGAGCGGTTTTTACTATCTGATCCCGTTGTTTCTTTTGATATACGAATTGATGGTTGTGCGCCACACGCCAAAGCTCGCGGCATTCAACGCGATCGTGGTGCTGGTGATCATCATAGTCATACGAGAGGTGAGCAAGGCCCGAATGAAGCGAAGCAATGTAGCACGGTCATTGCTAAAGGCAGTGAAGACAATCGGTAATGGGCTGATTGCCGGCTCGCGTAATATGCTCACGGTCGCTCTGGCCACGGCATGTGCCGGAATAGTCGTAGGTATCGTTACCATGGGTATTGGGAGCATGATCGTGCAGGTTGTCGAAATACTCTCGGCCGGTAATCTTTTCCTGTTACTTGTAATCACTGCTATTGCCAGTTTGCTAATCGGCATGGGCCTGCCGACTACGGCAACCTATATTGTCATGGCATCGATCACAGTACCGGTGATAATAAAGTTGAGCGCACGGGGTGTGGTCGATTTTGTGCCGGCAATGGCGGCTCATTTGTTCTGCTTCTATTTCGGGATACTTGCCGATGACACGCCACCAGTCGGTCTGGCTGCTTACAGCGCCGCGGCCATTGCAAAATCTGACCCGATACAGACCGGCATAAAGGGGTTCATGTATGACCTGAGGACCGCGGTGATACCGTTCATGTTTGTCTTCAATGCCGAACTCATACTCTTTGGAGTCCATAATCTTGCTCAGGCGATGTTGATCTTTGTGATGGCGATTTTTGGCGCATTTGCTTTTGCCAACGCAGTCCAGGGTTGGTTCATCACCAAGAACAGGATATATGAAATGCCGTTATTCCTCGTCGCATCCGTGATATTCTTCTATCCGGCTCTGCTTACGAACCTGTTCAATCTAAGCCATGATTTGAGATACTACATGTATTTTGTGGGGTTTGCGATCTACGGTTTTGCATACTTGATACAGAGATCGAGGAGAAAGGAAGTATGATGTCTGACCTTACGCATTACACAGTCGACCTTAAGGAGGTCCCTCGATTTACCTATGGTAAACTCGGGACACTGAATTTCACAATCAAATCGGAGATTTGAGTGAAATTCGTGGGAGGTATTATATGCCAAAAAAATTAAAGGTGGGGGATAAGGCACCGGAATTCTGTCTGCCGGATGCCAATAATAAAAAAGTCTGTATTGATGAATTTAGAGGCAGGTGGCTCGTCCTTTATTTTTACCCAAGGGACAATACGAGCGGCTGCACCAAGGAAGCGGTTGATTTCACAGCCAATGTCAAGGATTTCAAGAAGATGAACGCAGCCGTTGTTGGTGTTAGCCCGGACTCGGTTACCAGTCACATGAATTTCATTAGTAAACACGATCTTGAGGTAATACTGCTGAGCGATCCCGAACATAAGGTCTTAGAAGAATACGGTGTCTGGCAGAAGAAAAGCATGTACGGCAGGGAATACTACGGTGTGGTCCGCACGACATTTGTCATAGATCCAAAGGGAAAGATAAAACAGAAATGGGAAAAGGTCAAGGTCGCCGGCCATGCCGACGCGGTCAAGGATTTTGTCGGCGTGAGCTGCCAGAGACCCATGAAAAAGTAGCACCACTTTGAGGAGAAGAGTTTGGAAGTAATAGAAAAATCATGGAATGAATTCTGGGCATATTACTGGCGCGTTGAAGACCGCCATCGTATTCCGGGTATCTTTGAATGGGATGAAAAAATCGTCAAATTCATCGAGCATGTTTGTCAGCTGAAACCACCGGCACGTATTCTGGACCTGGCATGTGGTGGTGGTGATCAGGCAAAGGTTTTTGCCCAGAAAGGTTATGAAGTGGTAGGTGTCGATATCGCGCCGTCGCTTATCGAATTTGCACAGCAGCAATTCTCGAAGGATAAACTGAAAGGCGATTTCATTGTCGGCGACATGCGTGATATTGAATACGATGCTGAATTCGATGCCTGTGTCATCCTGAGCGGTTCATTTGGGTTTTTTGGCGATGTTGAGGACCAGAAATTACTGTGTTCGATAAATAAAGCGCTGAAGAAGGGCGGTAAGGTCTTCATCATGTTCATATCGGCGAGCCAGCAAGTGGATCACAAGAGAACATGGATAGAACTTGATGATCATTGGGAGCTCGAGGAAACCTGGTTCGACGCAGAAACATGCACTCATTGCGGCACGAGTGTCATCATTCGAAAAGATGGTACGGTGATCGTACCCAAAGAGGAGTCAGGATATAACGCAAATGAACGAATACGCTGCTACACGCTACCCGAGATGCGTGCGATGTTTTCCAACGCCGGGCTTGAATACTCGGCTTCGTATTCCAGCCGGCATCTCGACGTACCGCCAAAACCGTTGCCAAGGGGTGCAATACATAATATCGTGGTTGGTGAACGGAAGATTTGAAAGATGCAAAAGGAGGAGTGTTATGGGTAATAGTATTGAAGAAATAAAGAAGGAAGTGTGGGCATATTTCAAGGATATGCAGGTCATTTACCTGGCAACGGTGGAGGGTGATATGCCCAGGGTGAGACCGGTCACGCTTATCCATTATGACAAGAAAATGTGGGTAACTACTGGTTCCGGTGATAACAAGATAAAACAAATAGAGGAAAACGATAACATTGAGTTCTGTCTATTGGTGAGTGCAGGCGAGAATAGTGGATACGTGCGTTGTAAGGGCACAGCAGAGATCGTTAAGGATACCGATACCCGGAAACTGCTCGCTGATAATACACCATTTTTCAAACAGTTCTGGAAGGACACAGATGATCCCGGATATGCTCTGCTCCGGATACATACCCGCGACATTGAGTATCTCAAACCAGGCAGCTTGAAAACTGAGCATTTCTCTGTAGTATGAGTATTATGCTCAAGGCGTAGTGATCGCAAGCAGATGAAAATGAAGAAGGTATGTTTGTTCCACAGGCATCGAGAAGAGGTCGAACAGATAATCCCTGAACTGAATAAGGCAGGCTATCTTATTGAGCATTCCGATGTAAGTCCTGCTGCTCTACGAAGATTAAAGGAAAATCCCCCGGCCGCTGTGATTATCGACCTGACACACGCGCCGTCTGGAGGTCGGGACGTCGGCATTTATGTACGCCATTATAGGGCGACGCGCCTTGTGCCCATTATTTTTGCAGGCGGCACGCCAGAAAAGGTTGCAAAGGTCAAGGAACACATACCCGACGCGGTGTACACAGAATGGAGGACGGTCAGGCGTGATTTGAAACATGCCATCTTGCATCCACCGGTTGCACCGGTGGCGCCTGATTCGCTGCTTGCCGGATATTCGGGTATTCCGCTGGTTAAAAAACTGGGTATCAAGCCGAACACAATCGTTACTCTTATTGACGCGCCCCATGATTTTGATAGATTATTACTTTCGATGCCGGCCGGGGTAATACTACGGAAGCGGTTCAGTAAGCAAAATGACCTGATCATCTGGTTCGTGAAGTCACGGAAAGTTTTGCAGAAGCGTGTGGGGGATATTTCCAAACGCGTCGGAAATGCTGGATTATGGATCGTCTGGCCAAAGAAGAGTTCGCATATTCCTTCTGATCTGTCGCAGAGATTGGTGCGTGAAGCGGGGCTCAATGCTGGTCTCGTTGACTACAAGGTTTGTGCGATTGACAGAACGTGGGCAGGATTGAAATTCTCGGTTCGGAAAACCAGGTAGCAGATCCTTTCTTGATGCTGCAAGAGGGAGGTTGAATGAAACATTGGACAGAAAAATTCTTTGTCAGAAAACCTGAGTTGTGGCTGCATTTTCTCGACAGAGGCTGGCAGCGTAATAAACTTACCGTACGAGCGATAGCAAAGATCTTAAGAAAACATGGTATCGCCAGAGGGCGTCTGCTTGATATCGCTTGCGGCAATGGCCGGATATGTATTCCAATGGCGAAAAAAGGTTACAGCATCACCGGCATAGACATCAGTTCTCTTTATATTGCTGATGCGAAGAAAAGGGCCGTCAGAAGCCGGGTGAAAATCGAATTTATCTGCGGCGATATGAGAAAACTCCCTCGTTTAGTGCGCGGCAAATTTGATGCAGTCTTCAGTGTGTGGACATCGATCGGCTATTATGATAAAAAAGCGGACGAAGGGCTGTTTAGAACGGTCGCACGGCGTATGAAGAAGGGGGCTTTGTTCTTGGTTTTCAATACGATGTCGCAAGAGTATTTGCTGCAGCACTATTGTACTCATATGTTCAATGAAACCGACAAGTATGTAGTATTGCACAAGGACAATAGATTTGACCGCTACCGTTCCGAAAACATAGAGACCTGGGTATTCTATGAAAAAACCGGGAATGATTTGATATACGTTGACGAATTGAAGCTCAAATTGAGGATATACTCGCTCTCTGAACTGGTCGAAATGGCCGACAAGGCAGGTTTTGAATTCGTTGACGCCTATGATAGCCTGAAGGATTTGACACCGGCAAGACCGGATAGCACGATTAACGCGGTTTTTCGAAAGAGATAGGTTCAAATGAGGAGGATTTTGGATGAATAAGGACAAAATACCATCGCATCACGGATACAAGGAGAAAAAGAAAGGGCGTTTTCCCAATGCGACCATGAAATTGCTTGTGCAAAGGGCGAGCTGCCGTAACTTTGCCAATAAGAAAATACCGAAGAGCGTATTGGATATGATCCTGGAAACAGGTACACACGCTGCAACCGGCGGCAATCTACAGCCGTATTCGATCATAAAGATCGAGACGAAGGAAAAAAGGGAAAAACTCGCAAAGATGTGCTATCAGAATTTCATCGCAAAGGCACCGGTGAGTTTGATTTTCTGTATTGACTGGCGCCGACTCCAGAGATGGGCAGAGATTGAGAAGGCGCCCTTTACAGCTACCAGTAGTTTCCGGCACTTCTGGATCTCATTCCAGGATACGATCATATGCGCACAGAACATCTGTACTGCTGCTGACTCATTTGGTCTGGGTTCAGTATATATCGGTACGATAATGGACTTGATGCGTGAGGTGCGCGAGATGTTTGAACTTCCAAAGGGTGTATTACCTGTTGTTTTATTATGCCTTGGATATCCGAAATCCAAACCATTGGTAAGAAGAAAATTGGGAAGGGAAGTAATTGTCCACGATGAAAAATATCATGAGATGAGCAATGGGGCATTGAAGAATGCATACGGTGAGAAGTATCATCATGCAAAGATAGAGACTACGGATGAACGGCTTAAGAGAATGCGTGAAGTCTGTCAAAAGGTCCACGGCAAATCTTTTGCAGATAAGTGTCTGTATCGCATAAAGCAGAATGGTTTCATCAACGTAGCCCAGCGTTATTTTGGCCTTCATTATGCAGCAGATATCATGCCCGATGGCAACGAGGATTTCATAAAAACAATGAAGGAATTCGGATTCGATTGGTTTGAGAGATTCAAGCCGAAAAGGTATCCGAACCGATATAAAATCAAGGAGGAAAAATGAAGGAAAAGAAGGCGAACGACCAGGAAAGTTACGAGCGAGCTAAGAAACGTGTAGAAGAATTGAAATCCTTCTACTCTCATCTATTTGTGTACCTGGCAGTAAATGCGGGTTTGTTTCTTCTGAATATCTTGACATCACCGAGTCACCTGTGGTTCTACTGGCCGCTCATTGGTTGGGGTATCGGCTTGGCTATTCACGGGTTGAGTGTTTTCGGCACACAAAAGATGCTTGGTAAGGATTGGGAAGAAAGGAAAATACAAGAGCTGATGGAAAAGGAGAAGAAGTGAACGAGAATGCCATAATTGCGTACGAGACGAAAAGTGGTGTGACTGGTGAATCGGCGGAGATCATCGCTGGCGTGTTGCGTGGGAAATACGGGTTTGAGGTGGATGTCGTGAATCTGAAGGACAATCCAAAACCTGATCTGACCCAGTATAAGAATATTTTCATCGGCAGTGGCATTCGCGTGGGCAGGTGGTACGGACGGGCGAAGAAGCTCCTCAATGGTGATTTCGGAGGCAAGAATGTCGTTGTGTTCGTTTCGGCATGCTCGGCAGGTGATCCCAAAACCCATGATGAGGCAGTTGGTAAGTATCTGAAAGATGTCCTGGCGAAATACCCGAAGGTAAAGCCGGTAGCGGCTGCGGCCTTTGGCGGACGCATGAAGATGCTCGGTAAGGTCCAGTCAGATACCTGTGATCCAGAGAAGGTTCGTGTATGGGCCGAGGAGGTCGGTGCAAAGTTAGGAAAATGATGATTTCTTTAGAATCCGTCGTGATATATCTTATTGCAGTCTGTTCATTTCCGGAGGTCTCATGAATATTGACTCGAGAGTTTTTTCTGTGATACAGGCGATGTTATCGCCCGCGGTAATGATATCATGCTCAGGCCTGTTGCTCCTTGCCTTGACTCCCAAACTGGGCAGGGTCATAGATAGGATCCGTCTCCTGAACCAGGAGAAGACGAGTATTGCCAAAAAAACAACGCTGGCCGATATTGATACCGAACGTCTCCAAAGCATTGAACATCAGACCGAAATGCTGGTGTCCAGGGCGCAGCTACTGAAACGATCGAGCGGTGCAACACTTCTGGCCATTCTGTTCTTTGTAGTTACGTCCGCGTTCATCGGTTTATCATACGTATCGGGGCTGCATCTGGTTACACTGACGCTCATTGCGTTTATGGTGGGAATGTTTTTTGTTTTTGCTGGGGTAGGTTTTGCCTATTGGGAAATCCGCATTTCCCACAACACGATAAAAGAGGAGATTGAGGTATCGAGGACAATTGTCAGCCGTCTACTTCATAAATAACCTGTTTCTTTAATTGTTGGGTCTGGTTTTTTAGCCGCCGAGTATCCTCGCAGGCAGCATGATTATTGCCCTGAAGACCGATAGTACACCGTTCACTGCTATGCCGAACAACCTGAATGGCAGCAGGATAAGCCAGATAACAGGGTATAGTAGCAGAACCATTATTGCCAACGGCCAGCAGAGAACAAAAAGTATTAACCAAAGCAGAATCCTTATCAAGAAGTATCTCCTTTAGTAGAATTCTATTCCCTTTTCACAAAATGTCAACACTTTTTGTTTGTCGACACTCGTTGTAGTATTGAAAGATTATTCAGCAGCGGGTGAAGAGTGGCTGGATTTCTCTATACGTCGACCTCGAGTCTGGTAAACTTCCTTCAATTATGTATAATAATGTATCCATCGAATATGAATAATAAGAAGAAATTGCTTCTTGCTTCGAAATCGCCCCGTAGGCTACATCTTCTTGGTAGTATTGTGCCTGAAGACAGGATCGTGGTTATTGAGAGTAATATCGAGGAGAGATACGAACCGGGTGAGAACGCGGAGACTTTCTGCGAAAGAGTAGCCCGGAAAAAAGCGGCAGCGGTGTGGCGAAAATATGAAGGTGTCCAGGAGGATATTGCCGCCGTGATCGGTGCCGACACCGTAATATGGTACGGAAAGCATATTATTGGACAGCCGAAGGATGCAATTGACGCAATGCACATACTCAGGGAACTGAGTGGGAACTGTCATGAAGTCATCACCGGCGTTGCCGTATTCATTCCTTCTTGCGCGCGTTTTATCACTTTTGTTGTGCGAAGTAAAGTATGGATGCGGAAAGTTGATGAAAAGACGATAGAGGAATACGCGGCCACCGGTGAACCAATGGATAAAGCTGGTGCTTACGCGATACAGGGAAAAGGAAGAGTTTTGGTGGCGAAATACGAAGGGAGTTATTCCAACATCGTCGGGCTGCCGATCGAAGAGTTAAAAAAAGTCCTGGAAGGTGTAATCTCGTGAACGAACCGCGTGTGATCGTTATAGGCGGTGGTCCTTCCGGCATGATGGCTGCCGGCAGGGCAGCCGAGACTGGCTGTGAACTGATACTTGTCGAAAAAATGCAGCGCCTCGGCTCAAAACTGGCGATAACCGGCAAAGGACGCTGCAACCTTACAAACATGGGGGATGTTGAATCGTTCATTGAACACTATGGCAAGAACGGGAAATTCCTGCGCAATTGCTTCGCGCGATTTTTTAACCACGATGTGATCAATTTTTTTGAGACGAGGGGGGTCGGAACCGTGGTCGAAAGAGGACAGCGGGTCTTCCCGAGTTCTAATAACGCAGAAGACATAGTAGAATGCTTGTCTGCATTTGTGCAGACGAATGGAGTAGATATCAGAACAGGATTCGAAGTCGATGCGATAGTCGCAAAGGACAACCGTGTGACCGGCGTGCAGGGAAACGGTGTTGAGATACCTTGCTTTGCTGTAGTATTGGCTACGGGCGGACTTTCCTATCCGCTTACTGGCTCGACGGGTGCCGGATACAGGTTTGCCATGGACTTGGGGCATCGGGTGCGAAAGCCCGAACCAAACCTTGTGCCCCTTGAAATTGAAGAAGACTTTGTACGCGAGATGCAGGGTTTGAGTCTTAAGAACGTTGAGGTTAGTGCTTATGCGAGCGGTAAGAGGTTTGCTTGTCTTTTTGGTGAGATGTTGTTTACACATTTCGGCATTTCAGGCCCGATAATATTGACGATGAGCCGGGTGATAGTGCAAGAGCTTTATAGACACAAGGTTATCTTATCCGTTAATTTCAAACCGGCGCTTACAGCAGGGCAATTAGAACAGCGGCTTCTGCGCGAGTTTGATCAGTATGGCAAGATGAAATGCAGGAATGTTCTCAAGCATTTACTGCCCATTGCGGCGATCGATGTGTTCCTCAATCGGGCGCGCATACCAGCCGAGAAACATGCCTGTGAAATAACTCGTGAGGAACGCGAGAGATTGCTTCAGCATCTCATTGATTTCAGATTTACCGTGAGGGGGCCGCGTCCCATTGCCGAGGCAATTATTACTGATGGCGGAGTTGCACTGGATGAGATTGACCCTTATACGATGGAGTCTAAATTAATACGTGGTCTATTCTTCTGCGGTGAGGTGATCGACATCGCAGGGGATACCGGTGGGTACAACCTGCAAGCAGCTTTTTCGACAGGATACCTTGCCGGCGAGAGTGCGTGTAGCATGTGCAGAGCAGCAGAGAGTAATAACAGCAAATAGATGTAACAATATGGGAAGTACAACTATTGACCATGATGTCATTATTATTATAATCCACGAAAGGAGGTAAAATGCGTAAGCTATTATTTTTGTCTCTTGTTTTATTCGGTGTTCCTTCACTAATGCATGCAGATGTGTACACCACGATGAAGGGTATTATGGATGATATGACTGAATATGTCTATTTTCTTGAGGATAGTCTAAATCAAGAGATCGTTCATGTTCAGGCGGACATAATTACCAACAGTGGAGCGACATTCAGCAGAACACTGCATGAGGGATGGATATACGGTATAGCAGCCTTCGGAGACTGGCGTATCAAAGACCTGGATATTACGGTCTATATGGATGTTGAGGGCGAGTGGGTCGAAGTTATATCTGATGATGAGTCGGACAATCACCCGGTCGTCACAGTTGAACCCTATGAAACCAATAAGTATATGGTTGAGTTAACTGTATATAAATGGGAAGAGGATTTTAGTGCCGCACATTATGGTATGCTGATATACCATGAAATCGACTAAGTCGGACTGAGACTATTATGAAAAAAGACGAAAGTGTCTTTGAAAGGCTCACCGATGCCCTCGATAGCCTGCCCAACGGCTTTCCCAGGACACCTTCAAGAGTAGAGATCCTCATTCTGAAGAAGATCTTTTCCGAGGAAGAAGCCCTTCTCGCAAGCCAGCTCACTGCGACCTATGAACCGATCGCCGAGCTTGCCGAAAGGTTCGGTTCGGCAGAGGATGACCTGAAAACGCGTCTCGTTGACATGTCAAAGCGAGGACTCGTGTGGATGTCAAGAAAAGACGCGAAGCTCGTCTTTCGCCTCGCGCCGTTCGTGGTCGGTATCTACGAGTCGCAATTGGAAAATATGGACCATGAATTCGCGCATTTGTTCGAGGAATATATGGATAGTGGCGGTGCTGCAGGCATAATGAAACCGCAGCCCGCCTTGCATAGAGTTGTTCCAGCCCAGGATGCGGTCAAGTCTGAATGGATCCTCCCGTACGATGACATTAAGTTGATGTTGGAAAATTCTAAAAATTTCCGGGTGCGCGATTGTATCTGCCGGGTGCAGCAGGATGCGCTAAATGGCCGCAAGTGTGATTTTCCCGTAAAGAATTGTATCACATTTTCGCCTGTCGAACGTCCAAAGCATCCGAATGATATTACGAAAGAAGAAGCCATTGCTTTGCTGGATGAATCCGAAGAAATTGGGCTTGTTCACACCGTTAGTAATGTGATCAAGGACGTGTATTACGTATGCAATTGCTGCGGCTGTTGTTGTGCTATTCTGAGAGGAATTACTGATTGGGGCATTGAACAATCCGTTGCGCGTGCAAACTACTATGCTGTGATAGACGCGGATGCATGTAATTCATGTGGTATCTGTGTTGAGCGGTGCCAGGTGAAGGCGATCGTCGAAAAGGACGACGCGGTGGTTGTGCAATTGGATAAATGTATAGGCTGTGGTCTTTGTGTGACTGGTTGTCCGGTCCAAGCAGCCATGCTCGTGCGTAAGCCCGATAAAGAACTAATAGACCCTCCTGACGATTTTAACGCCTGGGAAAAAAAGCGTGTGGAAAACCGCGGTTTGCACGAAAAAATGTGAAGCTGACACGACGCGGCAGTAGTATATGAATCTGGATGATTACCGCGCCATCATCTTCGATCTATTTCATACCTTGACGTCAGCCGATATCATGCGATTACCGGGTAAGGGCACTAGCGAGCTTCTCGGCGTCTCGCGAGAAGATTGGAATAGGCAGTTGCTCGTCCACTCCGAGGAACGTTTGCGTGGAAAGATGACCGATCCATTCGGAATAATCGAGAAAATGGCCCATGCGATAGACCCCGGAATCAAGAACGAAACGATCAAAGGGGCAGTCACAAACCGTATAACGCGCTTCAAACAAGCCTTGGTCCATATCGAGGAGAATACTCTTACTACACTCGTTGCACTTAAGAAGAAGGACAAATTACTCGGTCTGATAAGCAACGCCGACGTAAATGAAATCCTCGGATGGCATGACTCGCCATTACGCAACTATTTCGATAGCGTTATCTTCTCTTGTAAGGTCGGTTACATAAAACCCGAAAAAGAAATCTATATGAAATGTCTTGAAGAACTCGGTGTTCTGCCAGAAGAAGCATTGTATATCGGCGATGGAGGCAGTGATGAACTAAAAGGAGCAAAAGAGGTCGGCATGACGACGGTCATGACGATTCATGTGATCAAGCATTTCTGGCCAGAGCGTATAGCCAAAGCGCGTGAATATGCTGATTTTGAAATTGACGGATTGGCAGAAGTCTTATCATTGAACAATTGAAGGAGGTTTTGTGTTAAAGGAATTCAAGGAATTTGCCATGCGCGGCAATGTAGTCGACATGGCAGTGGGTATTATTATCGGTGCGGCATTTGGCACCATCGTGAAATCACTGGTGTCAGATGTCATCATGCCGCCGATAGGTTTGCTTCTGGGCAATGTCGATTTTTCCAATCTCTTTGTAGTGCTCAAACAGGGTGCGGCTGCCGGTCCTTATGCTTCGCTCGCTGAAGCACAGGCCGCGGGCGCTGTTTCGATAAACTACGGCGCTTTCATTAATACGCTCGTCAGCTTTATCATCGTAGCTTTTGCTGTTTTTCTCGTGATCCGCGGCATCAACAAAATGAAAAGACAAAAGGAAGAACCTGCCGCCGAACCAATGACAAAAGCATGCCCATTCTGTCAGTCCACGATTCCGATCAAGGCAACCAGGTGTCCGTTCTGCACGTCTCAATTGAAAGAAACCTGATCGATCTACTACCGGGTTGTTCTAAGCCCTGGCACCGTTTGAGGTTCTGTATTACCTGTTTTTGCCTGTAGCCAAGGGTGATCTGACTTTTCAGGAGGGCTACCGCTATAGTCCGTTTGTTGTATTTCCTTGCTATTCGTGACATACTTGAGTAGTCACGAAAAATCTGCCAGCCTTTACGATATCTTTGACCAGAAACCTTGCGTGAGGCTGGTTTTCAAGTGGTGCGTGAATATGGCCGGTATGATTTCTCTGATTACGAGAAGGGTGGCGAGTTACTCATCATCGAAGCTGTAAAAAAAAGCAGTCACAGAGAAACCCATTGAGTTAGCGCAATTTATCCGTATAATGTAAGCGGTGAAGAGCGGAAAACACAAGGTTCGCGATAGATTGGAAGCGAAAAGCACGCGCGAAGCAATAGTGCGCGATTTGAAAAAACACGCCGAGCACCGTTACCGTAAGGGTGCAGAGGTGTATTTCAAGGAGGGTATTGTCTTGTATGGGGTCAGGTCGAATATCGTGCGTAAGATTGCAGCGGATTTCTTTCGCAAGATCAAGAAAGAAAATAAGAAAACAGTATTCTTGTTATGCGAGGAGTTATTAAACTCCAAATACAGCGAGGTAAAAACTATTGCTTTTGCATGGGCGTACGGTTTACATAAACAATATATTCCCGAGGATTTTCAAATCTTTGAATCATGGCTTAAAAAATATGTTTCCAACTGGGGTTCCTGTGATGATTTCTGCCGACACGCGTTCGGGGTATTCATCTATAGATATCCCAAGTTCCTGCCCAGCGTTTTTGCCTGGACGAATGCAAAAAACAGATGGCTGAGGCGGGCTGCCTCGGTGATTACGATATATTCCCTGCGTAAAGGCGCGCATTTGGATTTTGCGTTCAAGATAGCCGACGCCCTCATGCTAGATGAAGATTACTTGGTTCAGAATGGCTGCGGTTGGATGTTGAAGGATGCTAGCATAGTCTTTCCTTCACAAGTGCTGAGTTACGTGACCCGACACAAAGACGAAATGTCCAGAAGGGCATTGAGATATGCTATAGAAAGGTTCACCTCTGAGCAGAGGCGCGAGGTGATGGCAACCGGATAATCGATATGCAGAACAAAAGCCCGATCACCGATCACGATATTTACCTTTTCAAGGAAGGAAACCATTTTAGAATATATGAGAAACTGGGTGCTCATCTAGTTAAGAAAGGGAAGAAAGAAGGTACATATTTCGCAGTATGGGCTCCGAGTGCTGATGCGGTTTCTGTGATTGGAGACTTCAATGCCTGGAAACCAGGGGCGACTCCTCTTGGCGTGAGGTGGGATGGTTCTGGTATCTGGGAGGGTTTTGTACCCGATGTTCTTCATGGAACGTTATACAAATATCATATTGTATCGAAGCGCTACAATTATGAAGTTAACAAAGGAGATCCCTTTGCTTCATACTGGGAACAACCGCCAAGAACAGCAAGCATCGTATGGGATCTGGAATACGAGTGGCGCGATGATGAATGGATGAGTAAAAGGCATGAACACAACTCGTTGGATAGACCAATATCAATTTACGAGGTGCATCTTGGTTCATGGTTACGCGAGAACGACGGCGGTCAGTTCATGAACTACCGGGAACTTGCCCGGAAACTAGTAGTATACGTGAAAGAAATGGGCTTTACGCATGTCGAATTACTGCCGGTAATGGAGCATCCTTTCTACGGCTCCTGGGGTTATCAGGTATTAGGATACTTCGCGCCATCGAGCAGATATGGTTCGCCTCAGGATTTTATGTTCATGATCGAATATCTGCATAAAAACGGTGTCGGTGTAATACTGGACTGGGTACCATCGCATTTTCCTAATGACGAATATGGACTTGCGTATTTTGATGGTACTCATTTGTACGAGCATGCCGATCCGAGAAAAGGTTTGCATCCCGATTGGGATAGCTGTATTTTCAATTACGGGCGCAATGAGGTTAGGAATTTTCTCGTGAGCAGTGCTCTTTTTTGGCTTGACAAGTATCATGTAGACGGGCTTCGCGTCGATGCAGTGGCATCAATGTTATATCTCGATTATTCACGCAAAGACGGCGATTGGATTCCGAATCGTTATGGAGGTAGGGAAAATCTTGAAGCGATAGATTTCCTGCGAAAACTCAATGAGAGTGTTTACAGGGACTATCCGGATGTACAGACTGTTGCCGAAGAATCTACTGCGTGGCCAATGGTATCTCGTCCTGTATATGTCGGCGGCCTGGGTTTCGGTATGAAATGGAATATGGGCTGGATGCATGATACGCTGGAATACTTTGGCAGAGACCCGATTCATCGAAAATATCATCATGAGCAGTTGACTTTCAGTATTTGGTATGCTTTTTATGAAAATTTCGTTCTATCTCTCTCGCATGATGAAATGACCCATGGAAAGGGTTCATTGCTTTCCAAGATGCCTGGTGATGATTGGCAGAAGTTTGCCAATCTACGTCTTCTACTTGGGTACATGTACGCACATCCAGGAAAAAAACTGTTGTTTATGGGGAGTGAATTTGCCCAGTGGCGCGAGTGGGACCATGAGAAGGTCCTTGATTGGAACCTTCTCGAACAGACGCCTCACAGAGGCATTCAGAATTGGGTTCGCGAGCTCAACCGCATATACCGGGAGGAACCAGCGCTGCACGCAAGGGATTTTGAAGAGTCCGGGTTCGAGTGGATAGACTGCGGCAACTGGCAGGAGAGCGTTCTAATATTCCTCCGCAAGGCGAAGCACAAGACAGACAACATTGTGGTCGCCGGCAATTTCACGCCGATCCCCAGATACGACTACCGAATCGGTGTCTCCGGTTTGGGATTCTGGCGAGAGTTGTTGAATAGCGATGCAGAGGACTACGGCGGCAGCGGATTGGGCAATCTCGGCGGGGTAGAGGCTCAGCGTGAACCATGCCGCGGCAGAAAATATTCAATGGTGGTGACCTTGCCGCCGCTGTCAGTAGTTTTTTTCAAAAAGACAAAGAATCCCGATGAGCCGAAAAGATAATAGCCAACGAGGTCTTTTTAGTCATAGGAGTAGCGGTGTATTGCTGCATATTACCTGCCTGCCTTCGGGTTTCGGGATTGGAGACTTGGGTCCTGGGGCTCACAATTTCGCTGATTTCCTTTGCAGTTCGGGAATGCGTAGTTGGCAGATCTTGCCTCTGACTCCGGTGAATTACAGACGTGAATATTCACCCTACAACTGCATGTCGGCATTTGCTGGCAATAAATATCTGATCAGCCCGGAGATGATGGTTCGTGCCGGATACTTAACGAAGCGCGACTTGAGGAATACGCCCGTCTTTCCGAAAAGCAAAGTTGATTATGCCCGTGCGATTCGTTTCAAGGATCACCTTTTTGACAAGGCATATGAGCGTTTTAGTCAAGCAAAAGAGAAACGTAAGAGGTATTTGCGATTTTGCAGACGCAACGGTTACTGGTTGGCTGATTTTGCACTCTTTGTTGTTTTGAAAGATCGCATTGCCGGCAGAAGCTGGGCAGACTGGCCGGATCCCTTGAAAAAGAGGGGGCAAAAAGCGCTGAGCTTTCTCGAACAGAAGTTCCAAAAGGAGCTCGAGCGTGAAAAATTTTTGCAGTTCGTTTTCGATGAGCAATGGCAGGATTTGAAATCCTATTGTGCTGATAGAAAAATCCAGATCATAGGCGATATGCCCATATATGTTGATTTTGACAGCGTTGAAGTCTGGTCACATCCCCATATATTCAAGCTGGGCAAAGACATGAGACCGCTTTTCGTGTCAGGGGTGCCGCCTGATTATTTTAGTAATACGGGCCAGTTATGGGGAAATCCTGTATACGATTGGCATGCCATCCGGAGGGATGGATATCGATGGTGGGTACTACGCTTGGCACACAGTTTCCGTCTTTTCGATTGTATCAGGCTGGATCATTTCAGGGGTTTTGTTGCCTACTGGCAAGTATCTTCCCGTGCCAAAACCGCGAAGAACGGAAAATGGGTAAAGGCGCCTGCCCAAGATTTCTTGAAAACACTATATCATTCATTCTCGAATCTGCCTCTGATAGCGGAGGATCTTGGTACAATCACGCCTGACGTACGGGAGGTTATTCAACAATTCAGGTTGCCAGGCATGAAGGTTTTACTGTTTGCGTTTGGGGATGGTGCTGCGGAGAACCCCTACTTATTGCATAACCATGTTAAAAACTGCGTCGTCTATACTGGCACCCACGATAACAACACAGTAAGGGGTTGGTTCGAAAACGAGGCTTCAGAACGTGAAAAACAAAGACTATTCGCTTATCTCGGCAGAAAAGTTACTGCCCGGCAAGTGCATACAGAATTCCTTCGTCTTGCCATGATGTCGACGGCAAACACAGCAATTATTCCAATACAGGATATATTGGGTTTGGACAGCAGTTCCCGCATGAACCGTCCCGCAAGCATCAAAGGCAATTGGCGCTGGCGGTTATCGCCGCGGTATCTAACATCTTCTCTGGCCAGAAGGCTACGCACAATAAACGCATTGTATGGACGTACGTGATACACCGAGAGCAGACTATCGATGCCAAGCCGAAATCATCACGGTCAAATTCATTTTTGACTTGACATTTTGAGATATTCTTCTATACTTTCCTAAATTCAAGGTAAGGGAGGCGGTATGAAGAATCAAAATATGCTGTTTTGCAGTGGAAGACAGGTCTACACTTTATTTTATTGCGCATTGATACTTTCATTATTCATTCCATATTCTCTAAACGCTGCAACTTTTGTCGTCAACAGGACCATTCCGGACGATAACAACCCCGGCAGCCTGAGGTGGAGTATGAACGGCGCCAACATGAACCCAGGACCGGACACTATCGTGTTCAATATAGGTGGAACAGGTCCTTATGTCATAGCACCCATAATGCAGTTACCCGTGCTCACCGACCAGGCAGGAGTGCTCATTGATGGACTTTCGCAGCCTGGAACTTGGGCAGGAGCGAACCCGCCCACGACGGCCAATCTATTGATCGTGCTCGACGGCGCTAATGCCGGTGCGGCTCATGGTATTCACATATGGTCGTCCAATAACACTGTTCAGGGGCTCGTGGTGCAGAATTTCCAGCAGGACGGGATAAGGGTTCAGGCAAGGCCTGATGTGGCGCAGAATAACATTATATACTGCAACTTTGTTGGCACTGACCAGACCGGCACGCTTGATATCGGCAATGGATGGAACCTTCAGGGATTGTGGGCAGGCATATATATAATATGCACGCCAGGGACCCTTGGAGTGGCTATCAATAACATAGTGCAGGGTAACCTGGCATCCGGTAATTATGCCGAGGGCATTGGTATTGCAAGCTGCCCTCCGGGTGATGTCGGTTTCAACGCGGTGCTCTTCAACTACATAGGTACTGATATTGCGGGCGCAGTCGATCTGGGGAATGATCACGACGGTGTATATATTGGTGAGGGTGCCCATGACAATATTGTGGATAACAATCTCATCTCAGGAAATGATTTTGAAGGCGTCTGCATAATCGGTTATGCAGAAGCCGTGCCGCCGATCTACACCTATGCCAACACAGTAGCCAATAACACAATAGGGTTGAACATTGCCCAGGCACCCTTGCCGAACACGCGCGACGGGGTGAGCATCGGTGTATACGGTACATGGTATCAGGGTGGTTTTGCGACCGACAATATCATCGCTATGAATACCATCGCGCATAATGGGCGTAATGGTGTGCTTGTATGGGAAAGCGATTCGAACACGATAAATGCCGACCGTAATGCTATCAACCAGAATTCGATCTACAACAACAATTTACTGGGGATAGATCTTGATGATGACGGGGTCACACCTAATGATGGAGGTGACCCTGATTTTGGTGCCAACGAAGATCTCAATTTCCCGGTCATAACGAGCGCCGTATACAGTAACGGTCAAACAGCGATCACGGGTACGTTAGACATAGATACCGATCCTACTCAGGCTACAATTGAGATATTCAAGGCTAATCCCGATCCATCGGGATACGGTGAGGGGCAGATTTTCATCAATCTTACGAATCCTGTGGCAGGGGGGAATTGGTCTGCTGTTGTCACCGGGCTCGCTGTTGGAGATACGATCACCGCGACCACGACCGATATGAATTTCAACACTTCGGAATTCTGCCAGAACTACATCGTCGTGACCGGCATCGAAGAGAACAAAGAAGCATACGTTCCCGACCGATTTGAATTTGCCCAGAGCCGACCGAACCCGTTCACACACACGACTTCTATCAATTACGCGTTACCCGAAGAGAGCAATGTTGGTCTGCGTATCTTTGATATTTCTGGCAGGTTGATAAGAACGCTGGTGAACGGCGTGCGCATGCCCGGATCATACACCGTGCACTGGGATGGCACGGATGTCGAAGGACGGCGGGTCAGTCCTGGTGTTTATATTTGCATCCTTGATGCCGGTGAGTTCAGTGCAATGAGAAAGGTGATTTTCACGAGGTAACTACCTTACTATTTCTTGATAACAAAAAAGGGGCAGCATGGCTGCCCCTTTATTATTTGTGTATTACTACGCCAGTGCTTTCCAGATCATCTGCTGTAGTCCCATCACGTTGATCTTACCTTCGCCCTTGTCGGCCGCCGCGGTCGCTGCGGTTTTCAGTACTTGCTCACACGTGGCGCATGCCGTAACTATCGTATCGACTTTGGTTTTGAGAGCTTCCTCGATCCGGTTCGCTGCGATTCGGGAAGATAGCGGATTGTCGGAAACGAGAATCCCGCCGCCGCCGCCGCAGCATCTCGATGTGTTCTCTTTGAACTTCATTTCGACGAGTTCGAGACCGATCTGCTTGATGATTTCTCTTGGTTCTTTGATGACCTTGGCACCGCGTGATAGGTCGCACGGGTCATGGTATGTAACCTTGCCGCTCAGTTTCTTTAACTGTGCTCCTGGCAATTTCTCTGCGATGACCTGCATGGCATGTTTTGCTTTGATTTTGTAGGCCTCATTCAGGTATACCGTGCATGTGGGGCAGAGGGTTATCGCGTTGTCAAATGGAAAAAGTTCCTTGAATTTTTTCTGATGCGCTTCAAAATCCTTGACAAAACCCAGCGCTTCCATGGGATAGCCACAGCATACTTCTTTTATTACTTTTGGTTTGATACCAATTTTTTCGAAGAGCTTCAGGTACATTTTCGTTTGATTCGGACGTGCGAGGAACTGGCAGCCTACAAAGACAGGCGTTTCGCCGTCGCGTAGCGGAGCCATTACTTCAGTATCGGCGAAGATGTTCCCTGTTTTCTTGATATTTTCGATAAACGCCTTGTGGCTATCATAGGCGAAACCCGCTTCAACGAGGTCGGCGCGCGCAGCACGAACGATGTCGGGCACCTTCACCTTGGACGGACAGCGGCGGTTACAGTCACGGCACAACGTGCACTGGTACAGAGCACTGGCAACTGAATCGTCAACTTCGAGTTCTTTTTCGAGCATTCCGTATGACAGCACTATGCGTCCCCGGCTCGAAGGCGGGTCCCACATGAGATCGACAAAAGTGGGGCAGACGTTCTTGCAATAACCACACATCGTGCATGTCATCATTTCCTGCTCCAGTGCCGCGAGATGCCCTTCGAGTTTTCTTTCCGGGTTTGTTGGATAGCGGAGTTCATGCAGGAAATCGTCTTCCCACTGCCAGATCTTGTGAGGGTTCATTATGTTATTGGGATCGAGTGCCTCTTTGATGGCCTTCATCATCGGGATGGCGGTTTTTCGTTCACGGATGAAATCCTGTGCCTTTGTTATGCCGATGCCGTGTTCACCGGATGTCGTCCCGCCGAGCGCGTGGATCAATTCATAGATTTCCTTGACCGCGCTTTTTGCCTGTTTCCAGTGTTCCGGATTCGCTGCATTCATCAGTACTTTGGTGTGCATGTTGCCGTCGCCAACGTGTCCGTATGGCGGTATGATCAGATCGTATTTGTTTGAGATCTCCCAGATACCGGCGACCGCTTTTGGTATTTGCGATACTGGTACGGCCATATCATCCGCGAGCATTGTCGTTGTGTATTCCTCCTTCAACAGACTGAGTGAGGGTAACATTTGTTTGCGTGCTTTCCAGAGGTCTGCTATTCTCTTTTCATCTTCGGTGAAATCAACCGTAACCGCACCTGTCTGCTTGCAGATATCCGCCACGGTTTCTATGTCCCTCTTAATCACCTCGGGCTCGCCGTCCAACTTGATCAGCAACATACCGGCAACTTCGGGCAATCCCATGTTAGTGGCTTTGTTTACAGCTTTGATGCAGGGCTCAGACATTATCTCCAGTTCAGCGGGAATGAGTGGCCTGGCAATGATGTTTGCAACACATTGGCCGGCTTTTTCGAGATCATCAAATGCTGCAACGCAGGCGGCGACCTTGGCCGGCTTGGGCGCAATACGGATATTGGCTTCCGTGATAATACCCAGCGTACCTTCAGATCCGACGATCAGCCTCTCCAATTGATAACCACTTGAATGTTTGATAGTATTTGCACCAATTCGTACGATTTCACCAGTTGGGGTAACTACTTCAAGCCCCATCACGTAATCACGTGTTGCGCCGTATTTCACCGCTTGACCGCCCGAGGCATTCAGCGCGATCATGCCGCCTAGGGTGGCAACTTCGCTCGATGCCGGGCCTGGTATAAAGAACTTGTTCTTTGATATGGCTGCATTGAAGTCGTCACACACAACTCCAGGCTCTACTACACAGTATAGGTCGTTTATTCTGATGTCGCGTATTTTGTTCATGCGCTGCATATCGACGACAATCCCACCGTCAATCGGTACGGCCATGCCGCACAGACCCGAACCACCGCCGCGAGGCACAATCGGTATTTTGTGCTTGTTTGCCAGCATGATGACATCCTGTACCTGCTTTGCATTCTGTGGCTGAACGACTACGTCCGGTTTTTTACGGTGGATACCACCATCGAACGCGTAGACATATAGCTCAGCATTGTTTGTACGGCAATGTTCATTGCCAACGATATCCTGCAACTGCTTTATGATTTCTTTTTTCACTGACATTTAGCCCCCTTAATATAAGGTTTGCTTATCTAAATCCCTTCTGCAGGAGAAAATATTTTGTCTTTCTATGCTCTACTGCGGAAATTTCGAGAAAATATATCTAAAGGCTGACTAGATTTTTATTACTCACCACCCCGGCTTACTTTATCGACATGGTCCTGAATGAATTTTGTGAGTGAATCCGCGCCATTAGCCAGTTGTTTTAATTCCTCATCTAGATTTGATGGTTTGATTCTCACTATCCATCCGGCTCCGTATGGATCTTTATTGATCAGGCGACAGTCGTTCTCCAGTTCGCTATTCACTTCGACTATTTCTCCGGATATCGGTGATACGAATTTGCCGACCCACTTTGAAGATTGAATCTTGCCGCATGTCTCACCTTGACTCACTGAATCACCCTCAAATGGCAGGTCGACGTATGTTGTATCGCCTGCTTGTTTCTGATAGAAATCATCCATACCTACCCGCACGTTCCCGTCGTCCTCGACTTTCACCCACGTATTCTCATTATGATAATACAAATCCTCGGGTACGTTGTATCCCTGGATTTCCATCATATCCTCCTTTTTTGACCCTTGGTTGTGCAAAACCAGGAGCCGACCGTAATGCTATTATCATTGAATTTCTCGAAGAAGACCATTTGGTTTTTAGAGTTTAGAACCCTACGTTTAATGTTTGTATTATACTGAGATTTCCGGCGACGTCAATATACTTGGCTGAAGATCATATCTCAGCGCAAATATAGGCGAGGGGGTTGGGTTTCTTACTACCGTCTTTTGACTTGGGAAATTGCGATAGGGGCACGTCTGCACCCCACCTGCTTGCGTGTATGAATTTTCTGGGTCGATACACAAGCAGCTTCCTGCGTTTAGGTACGCTCAGGCTTGCATTCATCAGAAAAAGGATTCTTTCTTCACCCTTTTGCGCTACCGCATCGTCAATTGCTTGCTGCAGGCTGCGAAAAGGTTTTATGAAGATGCTGTTCATCAGGTCATCTTCAAGGCTGGTAACTGCCCACATCTGTGCCCAGCGTGCAATTTCGGCCATCTTGGCTGCCTTGTGGTACCCGAGTTTGAATTCTTTGTCTATCTTGTCCAGAGTATCTTGTGGCGTATGACAACTGCTCAGGAGTTTAACGAAGGTATCGCTACCAACACCCATACGGCATTTCGACACGAGAATGAGGATACCGTTGTCGTTGAGGGCAAGCTTACCGTTATCCAATGCTTTTTGCGACTGGTAAAGGTCGATGTCCATAGGGTATGGTGCAACAGCGACCACTATGTCTGCTTTGTCTTTGATTTCGACGGAGAAGACGCGATGAGCCTTATCGATTGCGGCTTTCAATGATTCGGTTATGTCGCCTGCGGTCGCTGCGTAGATCCTCTCATAGCGATCGAGAACGGTCATGATAGCGAAGATTTCTTTGTCTTTGATGGTTGTTATGGCATCCTCCATATCCTCGTGGACTGGGTTACCTTCAAGGCTTAGTGCCCTGGCGCTTGACTTCAATGCCAACTTGTGATTTTGCTCAATTGTTTTATATGAAGCAACGCCAGGGAGGAAGGATTTTCTGCCTCCGGTATAGCCAGCAAAATAATGAGGTTCTACCGAACCGATGATGACGATCTTATGCGCTTCTACAGCCATTTTGTTGACGTACATCTCTGTTCCGTTCTTCGATGTTCCAAGATAAACCATGTCCTCATCTTTCTTGGAATCGTGAGCGAATATTTTATCATGCAATTCAACGCGCAGCTCGCCAAATATCTCCTGGTATTCATCCTCGGTAGGCGCCCGGTGCATGCCGGTTGCAATGAGAAAACGCACATCTCTGTTCTTTATCAGGGGGTAGAGGATTTTAAGAACTTTCGCTGTGGGTGTTGGCCGGGTTGCGTCGTTTATGAGAAAAAGGATGTCTTTTGCATCGCCAATGAACTTCTCGAATGTGCTCGATTGAATTGGATTTTGCAGTGCTCGTACCAACGTTTTCTCTTCGTCCGTGGTTTCCACATCGTTTGGATAGATGATTTCGCCAACATTACGTTCGTCGACGTGCACATATATGTTCTCTCGTCCGTACGGAACCCCGATTTTCAACTTCATAGTGCTATTGCAGCCCGGCAAAAAAATACTGCACTCTATATGACGCCGGATGCCTCCAGTTTCTCGATTACCGCTTTTACCGCCGATGCGGATGTATGGAGAGCGTCTAACTCCTCGGGGATTAGTTCGAGTTCGATGATTTTTTCTACGCCGTGTTTGCCCAGCATAACGGGTACGCCGACGAAAATCCCGTCGATACCATACTCACCCCTCAAATAGGCTGAACAAGGAAGGATGCGTCTCTTGTCACGGATGATACATTCTACCATTTTTGCGACCGAAGCCGCAGGCGCATAGTAAGCACTTCCCGTTTTGAGATATGATACGATCTCTGCACCGCCCTTGCGGGTTCTTTCGATCAACTTATCGATATCATCTTTGGACATCAGTTCGGTAATGGGTATGCCGGCGACCGTTGAGTATCTAGGCAGAGGCACCATCGAATCACCATGCCCGCCGAGTACCATTGCGGTCGTATCGATGACCGAAACACCAAGCTTCTGTGACACAAAATAGCGGAATCTTATCGAGTCAAGGACGCCAGCCATGCCAATGACCTTCTTGAGTGCAAAACCCGTTGTTTTTAACGCCAAATAGGTCATCACATCAAGCGGGTTGGTTACCATTATGATTATAGAATTGGGAGCGAATTCGGCAGCTTTTTCGGAAACCGATTTGATGATTTTTGCGTTCGTGTTGAGCAGGTCATCGCGAGACATGCCCGGTTGCCGGGCGATTCCTGCAGTGATAACGACTATTTCCGAATCAACCATGCACGAGAAATCTGTACAACCACGCAGTTCGACATCATAACGTCGTATTGGCGCTGCCTCTTCAGCGTCGAGTGCTTTTCCTTCGGCAAGTCCTTCGACCACGTCGATTAGATAAACGTCTGCGATTTTGTGCTCGGCCAAGTATAATGCTACAGAACTGCCAACATTCCCGGCACCGATGATACTAACCTTTTTCATTTTTCAATCCTCCTCTTAGAGTTCCAGAGTATCTACCGCGTTTTTGATGACTGTAACTGATTCCTCGAACTGGCGGCGTTCTTCGATTGTCAAAGTGAGTTCTAGGACCTTTTCCACTCCGCCTGCGCCAATGATTGCGGGTACACCGAGGCAAAGGTCTTTCACGTCATATTCACCCTGTAGACAGGCCGATACGCAGAGGACTCGTTTGGCGTCCTTGATTATTGCTTCACATATTTCAGCAATCGCTGCAGCAGGTGCATAATGAGCAGTTGCGGTTTTTAGACGGGCGAGGATTTCGCTGCCGGCGCTTCTTGTACGTTTGATCAGGTTTTCAATTCTTTCCTGGGGTAATAGTTGAGTGATCGGGATGCCTTCTACGCTGGCATATCTGGGGATTATCACCATGAAATCGTGATGACCACCGATCACTACTGCTGTCGTGTTGGCCGTAGAAACCTGGAGTTCCTTGGAGATGAATTCACGCAGTCTTGTCGTATCCAGTACGCCGGTCATACCGATGACCTTTTTGGGATCGAATCCGCCCTTCTTCCATAAGTAACACGTAAGGGCATCAACCGGTTCTGTGATATTAATGATTATTGCCTCAGGTGCATACTGCTTTATCTGGGGAATGATTGGATCGAGTACCTTGGCGTTTGTTTCCAGTAGGTCAAGACGGGACATCTGGGGTTTCCTTACGTGCCCAGCAGTAATGACGACGACTTTTGAACCCGCGATCTCTTCAATGTTGTCAGAGCCATCGATCTTCGCATCGTAATATCTAACCGGTGCCGCTTCCATCAAGTCGAGTGCTTTGCCTTTTGCCCTGCCTTCCACAATATCGACCAGCATGACATCAGCGAAATTCTTCTCTCCTATGTAGAAAGCGGTGTTTGCGCCGACATTGCCAGCACCGATAATGCTTACCTTTTTCATAGACTATGCCTCCTCTTTATTGTAAGCCCACGCATCGGGTGGATTCTCCTAAATTGTTTCATCTAAGTAGCGTTTCTTATTCATTATAGTTAATATGCCTCAGATTCCGACGATTTCTGTCTGAACCCGCAAGGTACTTTGTTAGTCGGGTATATTATATCGATTCGCCAATAAAAGTCAATATTGGTGGAATTTAGACAATCTCCGGGACAGTCATACTACCGTTCAACAGAAACAGAACGCTTCGCTCTCGTCCTTTCAGCCCGATGGCATTATCCAGTGCAATCTGCAGCGTTTGAAATTTGGATATGCTCGCAGTTCGTAGAGTACTCTCGTCGATGTCAGTCACTGCCCAGATCTCGGCCTGGTTGCGCAGCGTCATTAGATTATATGCGTTGTGGTCGCCGAGTCGGTAGTTCGATTTCGCCTGATGAGCCGCCGCATCGATGCTGTCTACCGTTTCGAATAACCGTGCGAAGCTTTTGGGCCCCAGACCCTGCGGGCATGGCGAGACAACGATCAGTATGCCTCCCTGGGCAAGGGCCTGACGGCCGTGCTCGATCGCCTTGAGCGTTTGGTAGAGGTCGATGTCAAATGGATGTTGAGCAACTGTGACAACGATTTCTGCTTTTGTTCTGATCTTTGCCACGAATAATTGCCTGATTGCATCGGTGGCGATCTCCAATGTCCTGACGATGGGTCCGGTATATGCCAAGTGAACGTTCTGGCGTTCATCCAGGATCATCTGGATTGAATATAGTCTCTCTGCACCGACAGCCGCCGTGCGATCGAGCATTTCCTCATGAACTGGATTTCCATCGAGTTTGAGAGGTCTCGCATTTGCATCCAGCGCGAGTTTGTGATTTTTTTCAATTGTGCGGTAGCCCGCGACACCTGGCAAGAGCGCTTTTCTATCCCCGGTATAGCCGGCGAAGTAATGCGGTTCGACAGAACCTATGATCAACGTTTTGTCATTTCTCGCAATCATTCTATGCAACCATATATCATTACCGTATCTTGTTTTCCCGATGTGGTCGAGCAGGCTGTCATCCCCGGCGTCGTGAATCGTAATCTTTTCTTTGTATGCATCATACTGCTTGCCGAAAATCTTCATCAATTCTTGTTTGCTCGGTGCACGGTGCGCGCCTGTTGCGACCAAGAAATCGATGTCTCGGTCCTCGATGAATTCATGTATGACAGAAAGTACCAAACCCGTCCTGGTTGGCCTTGCCGTATCATTGACTATTATGTTTACCCTGCCCGCGTTGCCAATGAAATCGAGTAATGATTTTCCTTCCAGTGGATTTTTTATGGCATCTATCAGGGTTTTCTCTGCACTCCCAGAGGGAGACCCGTGCATGCTGATGACATCGAGTATGTATTTATCATCAACTTCGATCTGCAGTGTTTTGTCGCCGTACGGCAATCCAAGTCTCTTCATATTGTATATCGATACCCGTTGTTTAGCAGGAGCAATATCCACATTAATGAATCATTTCCGGATGTGAGCGTGGATGAAAATATCATAATTGTGTAATCAATCATATCTGTTATAGAAGGGAAGTCAATATCGTTTTACCTCGGTAACTTGACAATTCACTGAAAATACTTATAATAGATTGAATGTTGTGTCTCTTTTTTTTGCTAATAAATTACGATCCGCAAACACTCACGGTACCTCCATTCAAACACACCCTGGGTTTTCATCGAGCATCGAGATATTATCTGCAGCTCTTTCTGGGCCCGACTTATGATTATGATGATCCCCAGGGCGTGGTTGCCGTTAAGCTGAAAGAACTCGATAATCCCAAAACGCGCAGGGATGATGATGAGTTGACTATCTTCGCGGTCAATGCCGGGGTGGGGCATGTATTGTACAATACAGGTCTGTCCTCTGTTAAAGTGTATGGTGATGATCGAATGTTTTCAGAACCCAAGGGCATCACCGCGAACGAGGACGGTCTTGTCGTGTTGGCTGACTATGGCAACCGGAGGATCGTGAAACTCCAGTACCGAGGAGGCAATCTCGAGCAGATAGGGGAGATTTCTACGCCCGGGCGTCCTTTCGGAGTATGCCTTGACTCTGAAAATAACCTGTATGTGACGGATTTTGACAGTTCGAAGATATACATTTTTTCCCCCGCCGATTCCCTATTGTTATCATTTGGCATACCCGGACGGGCTTATGGAGAGATCTATCAGCCAATGGGTATCGCGGTTATCGATGCCCGTGCTCCTGATAACTTGCACAATGATGATTACATCGTTGTGACCGATAATTATGGTACAAGGGTCTCCAAGTTCACCCGCCAGGGAAGGTTTCTTGGCTCTGTTCACGATTTCGAATTGGGTCTTGCAGACGTCTACATGCACTATGTTGCGCTGGATTCGTACGGTAGTATATACGTAACGGATGAGGTCAATGACCAAATCCACAAATTTGACCATGATCTCAAATATATAATCTCGGTTGGCAGAACCGGCGCCGGGAAAGGCGAATTTATCTCACCCCGGGGTATTACGATATGGCGTAGGTATGGGCAGGTTTTCGTTTCCGAAAAACAAGGTGGTCAGTATTTATGGTTGGCTGTCGACGGTTTTGTGGTCGGTTGCTTCCCGGGAGAGTTCTCGGCTATCAGGCCCGGTACGACGCTGGCAATATACCTCACAGATGAGGCGCGTGTTTTCATAACGGTCGTTAACCAGCGAGGTGAGAAGATACGTGATTTCATTGAGGGGATAAGGCGACTGCCGGGTGAATATCTGGTAGTTTGGGATGGACTGGATAATGACAATAGATTAGTACCACCCGGTGAATATTTGTTCCAGATCAGACTGCAAGGTCTGCAGGGACATGGTAGAAGGATAAATAAGACAATGCAGGCAGGTGTTAAATGTGTCGTATCATAACTTTAGTAATGATCCCCATCTTGCTGTTGGGGACAAAGTATGCAGGAGAGTTTCAGGAATTGCAGGTCGGTGCGCGTGCGAGCGCTATGGGCGGTACCGGCATTGCGCAATTCGGCGATCCGACGGTGTTATATTTCAATCCAGCTGGTACTTTTTTCATCTCACGTAGCGCGCACTTGATGCACGCCGAAAATTTTGCCGGTGTCGTAAAGAATGATTTCGGAGCGATTGTTCTGCCCCGCGGTAACATGAGTTTGGGTTTTGGCGTCCAGTACGTGCACACGAGTGGCATAAAACTTACAACATTGCCCGATACTACTTTGGACCCTGGAAGTGGTAATGTGCCCATCCCTTACGATACCGTGGGCACGGCGGATTTTCTTTTTTACATAAACGGATCCAAGGGCAATGACCGGTTCTCTGTGGGCGCAAACATAAAAGTGTTCTACCGCGATCTGAATGCGATAACCGGTTACGGTGGCGGTTTAGATCTTGGCGTGGCTTATAAAGTCGAGTATCTGAGGGTTGGTCTGGCAGTGCGTGACTTTGTATTGTCTCCTCTTATCTGGAGCAGTGGGACGAAGGAGACGATATTACCGAAAATAGCGTTGGGCGTTGCCCCGGTCTTGCTCCTTAGAGCAATTAACTCGACCGTAACGCTTGAAGCAGATATTGTGAAGACGATCGATGTGGTAGGTTTTGATGTCAACCTGGGTCTCGAATACGGTTACCGTGATCTACTTTTCGGGAGAATGGGTATTTATCGGGGTAATTATACTCTGGGCATAGGTCTTCAATATAAGAAATTCAGCCTTGATTATGCTTTCATGGCGCATCCTGATCTGAATAATTCAAACAAATTGTCTGCGGGGATAAGATTCTAATAAAAGCGGAAGTATTTAGAAAACTGCTCAATCTGTGGGCAATCTTTATCCCCATAACCTATCAGTTATCTCCAGAACCGCGTGGACGAATGCTTCTTGCCATGGTATGTTTTGCTGTCGGCATCGTAGATTTTCTACGTCTTCATATTAATGGTATCAAGGAAGCTTTCATATTGTTCTTTGGTTCATTCTTGCGCCGGCATGAAATCAGACGACTGAGTGGTGCTTCATATCTGCTGCTTGGATGTTTCATAACCTCATTGCTTTATGGCAAGCCGATCGTTGTAGCTGCGTGTTCTTACATAATCGTTGGTGATACATTCGCGGCGATTTTTGGCCAGAACATAAAAAGCCCCAGAATATTCCAGAACAAGACAGTACTGGGTACTTTGGCTTTTCTCGTTGCATCTATGATCAGTGCTTATTTACTGTATATTCTCACGGGATCATTGCCTCTTTGGCATCTGATCGTCGGAGCCATTGCCGCTTCGGTTTTCGAATCGCTTCCATTGCCGTTGGATGACAATTTTTCAGTACCGATCATAACCGGGTTCATAATGAGTCTTCTGTAAGAAAAAAGGCCCCGTGAGGGGCCTTTTTTGTTTACCACTGTATTCTAAATAGCCTGGGCTTCAGTCTTTTCTTCCTCCAGGGTTATTTCCTGATAACGCCTGAGACCCGTACCGGCGGGGATGATCCTTCCCACGATGACGTTCTCTTTTAGTCCTTCGAGACGATCCACCTTGCCTTCTACCGCGGCATCGGCCAGCACTTTGGTCGTTTCCTGGAAACTGGAGGCTGAAAAGAACGATTCGGTGGAGAGGGCTGCTCTTGTTATGCCCAGCAGTATTGGACGGTAGGTGGCTGGTTTCTTTCCTTCGACCAGTGCTTGCTGATTTACCTCGATTACGCGGCGTTTGTCCACAATCTCACCGCCCACAAAAGGTGTATTACCCGGTTCTTCGATCTTCACTTTCTGCAACATTTGACGCACGATAACTTCGATATGTTTATCATCTATTTTCACATCCTGTATCCGGTAGACTTCGAGTATTTCATTGACAAGAAAACGCTGCGTTTCCATGGGTCCCTTGATCCGCAATATATCGTGTGGATCAATTGCACCCTCACAGAGGGGGTCACCTGCACGTACAAATTCACCGGAGTGTACTTTCAAATATCTTGTTGTCGGTATCTTGTAGGATCTGACGTCACCGACTTCCGGCGTTACGGTGATTTTCCAGAATCCCTTCTCTTCATCGACATCGCAGACACCATCGATTTCCGTAACCACCGCCGGATTCTTGACGATCTTCGCTTCGAATAGCTCCTCGACACGGGGTAGACCACCGGTAATGTCTTTGCTCTTGCCGATTTCCTTGGGTATTCTTGCGATTAGGGTACCCGGCGTTATTTTGTCTCCATCTTTCACCAGTAGATATGTGCCAGCCGGGATAGAGAAGGTTTTGAGTACTTTGGTTTTCTTCTCGACGATGTTGATCTTCGGGTGATGGTTGCGGAGCCTGTCCTCCACAATAACGAATTGCTTGCCGCCGGACCTTTCATCCACCCAGTTTTCCTGCATAGTCACACCGGGAATGATGTCTTGGTACTTGACGATACCACCTAATGGATTCACGATTGGTATCGAATATGGATCCCATTCGAACAGAATATCACCTACGTTTATGGTACTCTTAGCTTTCGGATAGATGATTGCGCCTATTGGTATGTTGTAGCTGATCTTTCGCGTACTGCCTTTAATGACCATGCGACCCTTATCATTCAGACTGACCAGCAATCCATCTTCGCGCTCGGCAGCAGACAGGTTCTCAAAACTGACCTTACCCGAGAATTCGGCATTACGCGAAGCACTCTCGGCGATACGCAGAGCGACTCCACCGGTGTGGAAGGTACGGAGTGTCAGCTGCGTTCCCGGTTCACCAATGCACTGTGCGGCAAGGACTCCAACGGCCTCTCCGATCTCGACCATTCGACCGGTGGCGAGATTCCTCCCATAGCACTTTGCGCAAAGCCCTACCGGTGCCTCGCAGGTTAGGATGGAACGGACCTTTACCTTCTCGATGCCACTCTTTTCGATCTTCATAGAGTCTTCGTTCGAGATCTCTTCACCTGCATTGACGATTGTCTCATTTGACAGCGGGTCGATAACGTCGACGAGGGCAACCCTGCCCACGATACGTTCGCTCAGTGGCTCAACAATTTTTTCTCCTTCTTTGAGCGCACTGATCTCCTGCCCCATGATGGTTCCGCAGTCCTCCACTGTCGTCGTTACGTTCTGGGCTACATCAACGAGGCGCCGCGTCAGATACCCTGCATCAGCAGTTTTCAGCGCAGTATCGGCTAATCCTTTTCGCGCGCCGTGAGTTGAAATGAAGTACTCCAAAACTGTGAGTCCATCCTTACATGATGATTTTATGGGTGTTTCAATGATCTGAACCGAAGTTACTTTACGCTGGGGCTTGGACATGAGACCACGCAATCCGCAGATCTGGCAGGCCTGGTTCCGGGAACCACGCGCACCCGAATTGACCATCATGTAAAGCGGATTGAATCCATCGCGGTCTTTTTCGAGTTCTTCGATGAGCCCTTCTTCGATGTCCATGGAAACCCTGGTCCATGTATCAATTACTTTATTGTAGCGTTCAGTCTCAGATATCAATCCACCCTGATGAGCTCTGTTTATTTCCTGTACTTCCTTGGCGCCTTTAGCCCAGATCCTGTCTTTCGTTTTAAGGCTCAGCATGTCATCGATCCCGATTGTAAGTCCCGAACTGGTGGCGATTTCGAAACCAAATTTCTTCAGATTATCGAGAACCGTGATGGTTTTCTCGGTGCCGAATCTGTCAAGACACTCATCCACTATGCCAGAGAGCGTCTTCTTGTTCACCTCAACGTTTTTGAAACGCATTTCGACCGGTAACTGCTCATTGAAGATCACTCTGCCGGGTGTCGTGTCAATGATCTTGTTGTTGAAAACGTATCTTATCGTCTGATGAAACGTTATGTTGCCATGATATATGGCCGTGTAGATTTCGTCGACTGACGAGAATGACCGTATTGGTTCGGGTGTATCCTTTCTGAGTTTCGTGAGATAGTGGAGTCCGATCACCATGTCTTGAGTCGGCGCCATCAGTGCGCGTCCGTTGCCCGGCGATCGAACATTATGTATCGAAAGCATCAGCATGTATGATTCCAGTATGGCCTCCGGAGATAGCGGTACATGCACGCTCATCGTATCGCCGTCGAAATCCGCGTTGTAGGGATGACAGACAAGGGGATGTATGGCGATTGCTCTGCCTTCACGTAACACCGGCAGAAATGCTTGGATCGACACGCGGTGAAGAGTAGGGGCACGGTTGAGAAGTACGGGATGATTCTTGATGATTTCATCCAGTATTTCATAGACCTCGGTAGAGCGTGCCCGTACCAACCTGCGTGCACTTCTTTCTGAATCAACAACACCCCGTTCCTCTAACTTGCGTACGATCATCGGTTTGAAAAGTTCGAGCGCCATCTCTTTCGGAATACCGCATTGATAGAGTTTCAGTGTCGGGTCAACTACGATAACTGATCTGCCGGAGTAATCCACTCTCTTGCCCAGCAGGTTCCTGCGGAATCTTCCCTGCTTTCCTTTCAGCGCGTCGGCCAGTGATTTCAGCGGTCTGTTGCCACGCCCCTTTATCGGACGGCTGCGTCGTGAATTGTCGAGGAGCGCATCGATCGAATCTTGCAGCATTCTCTTCTCATTGCGGATAATGACTTCCGGTGTCTTTATTCCCGAAGTGATCGATTTTACCCGGTTATTGCGTGTTATTACACGTTTGTACAAGTCATTAAGGTCAGATGTTGCGTAGCGTCCTCCTTCCAGCGCCACAAGCGGCCGCAGGTCGGGCGGTATTACCGGGATTCTTGTTAAGACCATCCATTCGGGACGATTGCCAGATAGCCGGAATGCTTCAACAAGCTTCAATTTTTTCAGTAGCTGTATGCGTCTTGCCTGTAGTGTTTCCTTCTCTAACCTGATACGCAGGTCCGATGAGAGGTTTTCCAGATCGATCTCCCTTAGCAGGTCATATATAGGCTGTCCACCCATATCAGCTTTGAATCCTTCAAATTTCTTAACCGCTTCCTGGAATTCTTCCTCAACTAATACTTCCCCTTTTCTATAGGGAGAGTCACCAGATTCCAGGACCACGTATGCTTCGTAGTTAAGGATCGCTTCCAGCTGATTGATGGATAGGTCGAGGATGAGGCCGATCTTGCTGGGTGAGATTTTGTAGTAGAACAGGTGAGCAACAGGGACCGCAAGGTCAACGTGTCCCATCCTGTCCCTCCGCACTGAAGAAGGAACTACCTCGACCCCGCATCTCTCGCACACCGTACCTCGATACTTGGCTTTCTTGTACTTCCCACATGAACATTCGAAGTCCTTTACCGGGCCGAATATTCTTTCACAGAACAAACCGTCCTTTTCCGGTCTCTGCGTGCGGTAATTTATCGTGTCGGCGCGCGTAACTTCACCGCGTGACCAGGATACTATCGTTTCCGGAGAAGCCAAGGACAGTCTTATTGTATCGTAATCGAGGAGATCAAAAGTATCGTAGATTTTACTTTTCATCGGGTTCCTCCTTTTTCTCAAGAGTAATATTGAAACATAGCCCTTGTAGTTCCTTAAGGAGCACGTTGAACGAAGCCGGGGCTCTTGGTCGTGGAGGATTCTTACCCCTGATGAGTGCTTCATACATTGCTGCTCTTCCCGCAACGTCATCAGACTTGACCGTCAGCATCTCCTGCAGCGTGTAAGCTGCGCCATAAGCTTCGAGTGCCCACACTTCCATTTCACCCAGCCGCTGACCTCCGAATTGTGCTTTTCCGCCGAGTGGCTGCTGTGTTATCAGAGAGTATGGACCTGTGGACCGAGCATGTATCTTTTCATCCACCATGTGTATCAGTTTCATCATGTACATGTGTCCGACCGTCACTGTTGACCCCACTGGCATTCCATTTCTACCATCGCGCAACTGGATTTGTCCGTCTTCAGGTAGTGCTGCTTCTTTCAGTTTCTCCTTCAATTCTTCGATCGTCGCACCATTAAAGATCGGTGTAATTGCGTAGAATTTTAGTGTATCCGCTGCCCAGCCGAGGTGCGTTTCGAGGATCTGTCCAACATTCATACGCGATGGTACACCGAGCGGGTTGAGTATGATATCCACTGGTGTGCCATCAGGCAGGAATGGCATGTCTTCCTCGGGCATTATTTTTGCCACAACACCCTTGTTCCCGTGCCGCCCCGCCATCTTATCGCCAACGGCTATTCTTCGTTTCTGAGCGATGAAAACCTTGATGATCTTTAATACGCCGTGCGGTAGTTCGTCGCCCTTCAGCAACTTGTCTTCTTCATTTTTCTTATCCGCAACTATTTGAATTAGTCTTTCTTCACTGTCCTTGGCAATAATCGTAACCTCTTCGTTCAGCTTGTTGTTTGTTACGAATTTATCGTCGGCTTCAAACTTAGTCACTGTTAGGTTTTCAAAGAAACTGTCGTCGAACGTCCTGCCTTTGGTGACAATGATTTTTCCCTTTTCGTTGCGTATTGATGAAGCTGCGGTCTTGCCGGCCAGCCGGGTCTTTAAAAAACTGTTCCGAGTAATCAGGATTTCTTGTTGCATTGAATCGAATTCCTGCTGGATCTTTCTTCTGCGTTCTTCTTCCACATTTTTGGCAAGAGGGTCCGTAGTCTTACGCGTGAGGATCTTCCGGTCGATAACGACACCTTCGACACCCGGTTCAATCCTTAGTGAAGTGTCCCTTACATTCGTGGCTTTTTCCGCAAAGACTGCCCGCATTAATCTTTCTTCGGGAGTAAGTTCGGTCTCGCCCTTGGGAGTTATTTTGCCAACGATGATATCATCAGGACCTATTTCGGCTCCCACCCGGACAATGCCGAATTCATCCAAGTCCTTAAGCAGAAAGTCTGATAATCCAGGGATGTCTCTGGTTACCTCTTCAGGGCCAAGTTTCGTTTCTCTAACTTCGCAGGTGCATTCGATGATGTGAATCGAAGAAAACGTGTCGTCACGCACCATGTTTTCACTTACAACTACGGCGTCTTCAAAATTGTAGCCTAGAAAGGGCATGAAAGCGACCAGGATATTCTTCCCGAGCGCGAGGACCCCGTCTTTCGTTGCATAGCCGTCGGCCAGCACGTCGTTCTTCTTCACCTTTTGACCGACTGCAACAAGGGGCCTTTGATGTATGCATGTGTTTTGATTGGACCTTACGAATTTCGAAAGTTGATACCTCTTCTTCGTCTTGCGGTTCGTCTCGATGACGATCTTTGAGGCATCAGCATAATCGACCCTTCCATCTTCCTCCGCGAGCAATAATATTCCGGAGTTCTTGGCGATGCGGTCTTCCATACCGGTACCCACATAGGGTATATCCGGGTCGATCAGTGGTACTGCTTGGCGCTGCATATTGGAGCCCATCAGAGCCCGGTCTGCATCATCGTGTTCCAGAAATGGAATGAGTGATGTCGTTGGACTAAATACCTGCTCTGGTGAAACGTCCATGAGATGCACTTCGCTGGGAGCGACCAGCGGAAAATCATCCCGGCGGCGGCATAGTACTTGATCGGTTATTATCTTACCCTTGTCATCGACCGGTGTATTCGCCTGGGCAATGGTATACTTGTCTTCCTCATCAGCTCTGAGGTACATGACTTCTTCGGTCACGCGGCAGTTCTTTACTACCCAGTAGGGAGCAAGAATGAATCCATATTTGTCGATTTTGGCGAAACTCGCCAAACTCGATATCAAACCGATATTGGGTCCCTCCGGTGTCTCGATCGGACAGATCCGGGAATAGTGTGAGTAGTGTACGTCACGTACTTCAAATCCGGCCGTCTGTCTCGTCAATCCGCCAAGACCGAGAGATGAGATGCGTCTTTTATGGGTCATTTCTGACAATGGATTAGTCTGCTCCATGAATTGAGAGAGCTGAGATGTCGTGAAGAATTTATTGATGATATTCGAGACCAGGCGCGGGTTTATTAAATCCTGCGGCGTCAGCCCCGACTCATCCATCAGCGAAGCCCGCTCTTTTATGTTCTGCTTCAGCTGTTTTATCGCTAGCCTGAATTGTTCACCGAGTAATTCGCCGACACGACGAACTCGCCGATTGCCAAGATGGTCAATATCGTCGGGTTCCAGCTCGCCAGCTGCGAGTTGAAACAGACGTCGGAAGATTTCAAGAAGGTCTTCGATAGCAAAATCCTGTTTCTTTGTGCGTTCCGTAATACCAAGCCGCATGTTCAGCTTGAATCGACCGACATCACCGAGGTCAAAATGACCAAGGTCAAAGAGAATGTTGTTGATGTAAGACATGGCTATGTCGAGAGTAGGGGGTGCCATTGAGCGCAGTAACGTGTATATCTTCTTTGCGGCTTCTTCTTTGGAATGGGTGCGATCTTTCTTCAGTGTGTTGGTGAGTATGGTAACCCCGGGATGGTGCGAATCAATTATGGCGACTTTCTTTATTTCTTTGTGAGCAAGGAATTCTATGTTAGGTCCGTCGAGTAGCTCACCAGCCGGCAGGATCGTATCATCTCCTTCAGTTATTTCTTCCGCGGTGAAATAGTTTTCAGCGTTCTTTAGATCGACCGTTTTCACCGGGAAGAATTGCTTGATGATTTCTTCGTTAGTTTCAAAACCGAGACTGCGCAGGAACATGGTTCCCACGAGCTTCTTGCGCCGGTCAAGGATTGCATATAGCGTGCTTGCATGGTCAACGAGAAATTCAACCCATTGACCGCGATATGGTATGACCATGGCTGAAAAGGCGTTGTTACCCTCACTGAAATATACCCCAGGTGAGCGGTGGATCTGATTCACCACGACCCTCTCAACACCGTTGATCACAAATGTGCCACGTTCGGTCATCAGTGGAAGGTCGCAAAGATAGATTTCCTGTTCAGGCATACCGCGAAGTTCGCCATCATCTTCTTTGCTGACCAATCTGAAGCTTACTTTCAGTGGCAGGCCGTAAGTCGCCCCTTTGTCAATTGCCTCGTTTGCTGAATATTTTTCCGCACCGGAACGATGCGAAATATACTGCAGTTGATAACGGTTGTGAATGTCTGACACCGGAAATTCAACGGCGAAAATATCCTTAATCGTTTTTGTCATGAATTGTTCATAAGATTCATGTTGAACTTCCAGCAAATGAGGCATTGTGAAGCTCGACTTGCGTTTAGAAAAATCAACAATGTTCATCATAGTTTTATACTTTTCCCCTATAATGGTGGCAAAAAATAGGTACTTGCACAGTATCGCGAAAGGTCAATTTATTTCAACTCGATAGCCGCACCAACCTCCTCGAGTTTACTTTTCATATTTTGCGCCTCTTCTTTTGTCGCACCTTCTTTTACGACCTTGGGAAGGTTATCGATCATATCCTTTGCCTCTTTTAGCCCAAGGCCGGTGAGTTCACGTAGAACTTTCAGAACCTGGATCTTCTTCTCTCCACAGGATGTCATGTTCACCGAGAACTCTGATTTCTCTTCGGCTGCAGGTTTATCTGACTCCGCCGCCGGCTGTGCCGCCATCTGTATAGGAGCAGCAGCTGTCACACCGAATTTATCCTGCAACGCTTTAACGAGCTCTGATAGTTCGAGTACTGATAAATTGCCAATTTCCTCGACCAAGGCATCAACACCCTTTTTTGCTTTCGCCGTCATTTTACCTCCTTATCTTTTAGCGCTTCAAGGGTATACATCAAATCTCTAATTATGGACTCCAAAGTCCCTACGAAATTTCCGATAACATTAATTGATCCAAGAAGCTGGCTATATAGAATATCCTTGGATGGTATTTTTGCCAGCTGGTTTATCTCGGTCGTTTCAAAGAACTTCCCTTCGACAATGCCACCCTTCAACTTCAGGTTTTCAGTGTTGCTTAGTATTTTAGCCAGGACTACCGGGTCATCAAATGCAATGGCAATGCCGGTTGGACCAACAAAGAGTTCACTGATTCTGTTTTCGTCAAAACCCATTTCTTTCATTGCCAGAAAACCGAGGGTATTTCTGAGCACAACGTATCCCGCATTGTTTTTTCTCAGTTCACGCCGCAATACCTCCAGATTTTTAACAGCAATGCCAGTGAAATCGGTGAAGTAAAAAGCTTTCCCGGGTTTGAGACGTTCTCTTAGTTTTTCAACATATTCAATTTTCTTCGGTGCAGGCATCAGATACCTCCTTTTCTGGCACGATCGAGAAGCTCTTTCTCGTCTATAGTAATTCCGGGCCCCATGGTTGAGGAGATGGTCACCGATTTTATTAGATTACCCTTTATCGTCTGCGGCTTTGCCGCAAGCAAGTCTTCCATCAGGACCAGAACGTTTTCGTGCAATTTCTGATCATCGAAGCTCGCCCGACCAACAGGAATATGCACACAACCGGTTTTATCTGTTTTGAATTCAACTTTTCCCTTTTTAAGGGCTTTGACCTGTGCAGCAATCTCAAAAGTTACTGTGCCGGCCTTCGGAGAAGGCATCAGACCCTTCGGTCCGAGTATTCTCCCCAACTTGCTTATGTCGGACATAACATCCGGTGTTGCGATTATTATGTCAACATCGCTCCAACCGCCTTTTAGTTTCTCAATATACTCATCGAACCCGGAATAATCGGCTCCTGCTTCCTTTGCTTCCTGCTCTTTTTCACCCTTGGCAAGCACAAGAATTCGTTTGGTCTTTCCGGTTCCGTGGGGCAGATTGGAGAATCCGCGCACGAACTGGTCTGTTTTTTTAGGGTCAATCGCCAGTTTGATCGACAGATCGATTGATTCATCATATTTCGAATTCGCCGTTTCCTTAGCTTTTCGGATAGCTTCCTCGAGTGCATATTTTTTCGCTTCGACTTTTTGCCTGTTCGCTGTGTATCTTTTTGAACGTTTCATCAATCCTCCACCACTATGCCCATGCCTCTCGCAGTACCTTCAATTATTTTCATGCATTGCTCAATCGTCTCGCTGTTTAAGTCTTTCATTTTGCGCTGGGCAATTTCCTTTATCTGCGCACGGGTAACCTTGCCGACTTTCTCGCGGTTAGGAACCGGTGAGCCCTTGGCAATACCAGCGGCTTGTTTGAGCAACACGGCAGCAGGCGGGCTCTTGAGCAAATAGGAAAATGTTCGGTCATTGTATATGGTAACTACTGCAGGCACGATCAGCCCGGAGAGATTTTTCGTTTCCGCATTGAATGCTTTGCAGAAATCCATGATATTGACGCCGTGTTGACCGAGCGCAGGGCCAACCGGGGGAGCTGGTGTAGCACCGCCCGCTGGTATCTGCAGTTTAACTGTAGCGATAACTTTTTTTGCCATCTTTCTCCTTACAAACTCTTCAACTGGTGAAAGCCCAGTTCGATCGGAGTCGTCCGACCGAATATTACGACCAATACCTTGACCTTTTCCCGTTCGGGGAATATATCTTCAATGGTACCGATGAAATCCGTGAAAGGACCATCAGTTACGGCCACGCGTTCACCTTTGGCGAAGGGGATCTTCGTTACGACTTTTTCTTTTGATTCCTCCAACTGTTTGAGCAGTTCTTTGATTTCATCATCGCCAAGAGGTATTGGTTTCGTTTTTGAACCGAGGAAGTGAGTAACCCCCGAAATCGAATTGACGAGGCGTAATGTTTCATCATTGCCTTCCATTTCGATCACTATATAGCCTGGATAGAGGCGTTTTTCTTCGACCACTTTCTTGCCTTTTTTGATGCGCACTTGATTCTCGACAGGGATGACGATTTTGCCGAAGGCTTCTTCCATGTTATTGTCCTTGATTATCTTCTCCAGTATCTTCTTGACCTTGTGCTCGTGTCCGGTTAGAGTATGTACGACGTACCATTGCATAAGATATGATCCTATCGCAGTATGAGACCTAATACAGTTGTGAAAACCGTATCAAGAGCAAATATGATGACCGCAACGATCAGTGAGATGACGACAACAACAATAGTAGAATTGGTAATTTCGCTGCGTGTAGGCCACGTTACCTTACGCATCTCGTAATAGACATTCTTTAAGTAATCTCTTATTTTATTCAACATTTAAGATAACCTTTTGGCAGGCCTGGAGGGATTTGAACCCCCAACCCCCCGGTTTGGAGCCGGGTGCTCTGCCGTTGGAGCTACAGGCCTATTTAGTTTCCTTATGGGTTGTATGCTTTCGACAGAACGGACAATATTTTCTGATTTCAAGGCGCTGCTGCTTCTTCTTGTTCTTGGTCGTAGAATAGTTCCGATTCCTACAGTCCTTGCAAGCAAGATTGATGATGACTCTCATGTTTATTCGATTATTTTAGTAACGACGCCAGCGCCGACGGTGCGGCCGCCTTCGCGGATCGCGAAGCGCAGGCCTTGCTCGATCGCTACCGGACTGATCAACTCGATCTCAAAATTCGCATTGTCCCCA